>CAZUEI010000055.1:0-9905 GCA_964618985.1 uncultured Chloracidobacterium sp. | reverse complement strand
AACTCGATCCGCCCATCCCTCACGATTGAAGGCGGTTCCCCTTCATTGAACATTATTCGCTGCCAAACGAGCGGCGACACCCAGCCGGGGACTCCGACCGTTTGGAACTTCAGGTTCAAGAGCACGCCGTCTTTTTTGATCGTTTTCGCGCCGTAAACCGCGACTCTCAGCAGGCCGGGTTCTTCGGCGTTGACAACGGTGTTTAAGCCGCGGCTGACGGTTGAAGAAAGATCAACCACGTTGTGAAGCGGCTGAATTACGGTGGGGTCGTATCTGAGTTCAAACTCGTATGCGATCACATTCTTATTTGCAATGCCCTCGACGCCGACGGATATAACCGCTTCGCTACCGACTGCCGCTGTCAGATGCGGAACTTTGACAATGAAGCCCTCTTCGCTACCAACCGCCAACCGCCAAATATCCCATGGTCTTGCTCCCGTATTGTTCCAGTTGCCGGAAACTTCGCCCATCAGTAGAGCGCCGTAATCTTCGCCGACTATGTTGGAATTTACGGAAGCGTACGAACGGTTGACGGGTGTAAATCTCCACGTTCCTGTCGAGCCGAACGGCGGAGACGAAGTGACGTATCTGGCGATCTGGCCTGCGTCAAACGAAGATATAACGCCGTTGCCGCTCACGTCGGCCACAATCAACTGATTACCCGTCAGGAGGCTAATCGCGGCAACGTGCTGAGCGATCTTTGCCGCGTCAAACGAAGTTATCGCATTGACGCCGCCGGTCTTCGTGGGTGTAACGGTATATGATCCCGCGCCAAAGCCCGTCAATATATATTGTCCCTCAGTCGCGCCGGGGGCAGCGGTCGTCGCCATGACGTTCGGCGAGCCTGCGCCGGTGAGCAGCACATTTGAAACGAACCGCAAACTCGGTGCACCGATGGCGTTGGCGTAAGTAACGGTTCCGTTGATCGCCGGCGTTGGCGAAGGGCTTGCATTCGCAACGCCTCCCGCCCAAAAACCGCTTCCAACGGAAAAAGTTCCACCGCTCGCAGAGCCAGCACCATAAGGTTGTCCTACGGTCCCGTCCACAATAAAAGGCGTACCGGCCGAGTTTCCACCACCGCCCGCGATAACGCTTCTTTTGATGACAAAACTGCCGCCGCTCTGCGCGACCGTTGCGAGGTACGTGAACATTATTAAGCTTAAAGCAACCACTGAACTAGCTGCTGCGCGATCTGTATTTTTGATTTTGTATTTCATTGCTTTTTACCTCTCACTGACCGACGACGGTCGCGGTTCCGCCCAGATTACGTAATTCAAACCGCTTGTTTGCATTGAAAGTCGTATTTAAGGACTCATTGTATGTGCAGGGTTTAAGCCAGATCGGATGATGTTTGTTGGCCGGAATTGCGTTGATCGCCGCGTTAATTGTCCGGAACGGCTGCGTAAATGAACCAAGTTCAAATCCGCCGTAATTACAGTCCACGTAAATTCCGCCCGACGCCAGATAAATCCCTCGCCCGTGCGTTGCGGCAAGCAGGTTTGCACCGAGCCAGGTTAATTCGTCAACCGAGACATTTGCCGGCCCGCCTTGCGGTAAGTCCCACGTCGCTCCCGCGTCGGGAGAAGTGAAGATCCCGACCTCGGTTCCGACATAGAGCAAATCACGATTGTAAGGATGAATCGCGATCGCTCGGACAGGCACATTTGGCAAGCCTGTCGCCCCTGAACCGGTGATATCTATCCAACTTGCGCCGAAATCGCGGCTGACATATAGATTGTCAGCGCTGAAGCCGCCAAAAGTTGCGTAAATCCACGTAGGAGATCGTGTATTATCAATCGCCAGCCGAGTCACCTGGCGAGCGGGCAATCCGGCTGCGGGATTGTCGATTCGCGTCCAGGTCGGCGTCGCAGACACACCGTTGGAAGTGCGAAAGACCTGCCCATCATTGTGGCCGACGACAATAATACTCGAACTGTCGGGAGCAATGGCAATGGCACTAATGGGTCGCAGATCAGGTGGGCCGGTCGGCGCTGCTGTTGCAGGCTTGATTGAAACCCAGTTGGCTCCGGTTCTTGCATCATTCGTCCGCCATAATGACCACCCGCCAGCAAGCAGCCTGTTCGGTACTAGCGGATCAATGACAAGCGGAGCAATGAAATTTGTTTGACCCGAGGTAAAGTCGCCCAACCCATTGGTTATCTGTGTTGCGGTCAGTCCCCCATCACTGCTTCTAATAACCTGAAGATTCTGGAACTCGCCGTAGAAATAGTTCGTGTTGGTTTGGTCTGCGGCTACAAAACCGCCATCGCCCACAGCCATCGGAGTCCAGCTCTCGGTGCCACCGGAGTCTCTGATCGTTCCATTATCCTGCGTTCCACCAATAACAACTGCGTTTTGGTTTCCGACAGCCCCGTAGAACTGCGTGATGCCGAGATTATTATTCAACTCAAACCAACCGGCAGTTTGAGTGACCGTCGAAACGTCATCTGCGCGATGAATGCCGCCGTCGTTGCCAAAATAAACGATCTTGTTTGTGGAATTGTTAAAATTAGGGTGGCTAACGATAATGTGATGGTCGGCATGAGCAGAGTTTGCCGAACCGTCGCTGATCTGAGTCAGATTCGTCCCTCCGTTTGGGCTGCGCCAAAGATGGACGCCGCCAACGATCACAAAATTGTCGTCTTGAGGATTGACCCACACCACATTGTCATACCACCCCTGGCCGGCAAGATACTGCATTCCGTTGTTGACCATATTGTATGTTTGACCACCGTCAGTGCTGCGGTATAAACGACCGTTGTTGTTGTTGACCGATGCATAAACGATCGACGTATTGCTTGGAGCATAAGCTAGTTCAACACGCCCATTCGTAAGTCCCGTTGGTCCGATCGTGGGCACCGGATTGAACGTTGCCGCTGTCCAGGTAGCTCCGCCGTCGGTTGAAAATCGCGCAACAGCGAGACCGCTGCCAACCGCGTTCAGGCTATTGCCTGGATCGAACTTTACGTCCATCGAGGAAGCTGCAGTCGTTTGGGTCCAGTTCGTACCGCTGTCTGTTGATCGCCAGGTGCCAGAACCGGTCGCCGCCAAAACTGTTGCGCCGTCTGGTGAAACTGCAAGACGGTTAACAAAATTGAAATTCGGATTGTTGGTTGCGGCAAGTTGTGTCCATGCCGCTCCCTGATTGCCTGAACGGAAAATGCCCATTCCTTGAATTGCGTCTATGTTGTTAAAGCCCTCGCCCGTTCCGGCGAACATAATATTGTTGTCTACCGGATTTATTACTATTGATGTCACCGCAAGATTTGCCATGAAATCATTTACGGGAAACCAGCTTGAGCCGGCGTTTGTTGTTCGCCAGATGCCGCCGCCTACACTGCCGACATACATATTGTT
This sequence comes from uncultured Chloracidobacterium sp., assembly GCA_964618985.1. Lineage (GTDB taxonomy): Bacteria > Acidobacteriota > Blastocatellia > Pyrinomonadales > Pyrinomonadaceae > OLB17. The sequence continues at coordinate 6,548 of CAZUEI010000055.1, read as the reverse complement.
AGGATTTCCCGGCTGGATAGCGATCGAACGAATGCGCCCACCTACATTTCCAGGCCCAAACCACGTCCACGAACTTGCTTCAACCGCCGCTTCGAGGATCGCATCCTTTTGTTTGAGCAGGCGCTGCGGCTGAACCTTTTCCATTTCTTCGATGTGCTTTTTTGCATTTCGCAAGCCGTTGGGATCAATAACGCCGTTCTCATCCCTCAATGACAGTGCTCGAAATCGCAGGCCTTCAGCTCGTTTCGCTTGTTTCTTCTCAAAGTTCGAGATTTCAACCGAAGAGATCTTCGCGGCTTCGTTCCAATTATCCGAATCGGCAAAAAAGAATGCCGAAAGCCCGACAACGGCCATCACCACAACTGACAAACCAACGAACAGAATATTGCGGCTGAGTTTCTTCTTAACTTTCATCTTTTGCCTCCCCTTCACAATTCTCAAGCGGCGTTATTGAAGCGAAACCAACACCAAAACTAACCCCTTCCCTGAAGTGAGTTTTGTCATGGCTTTGCCGATGATCGCGCCGTTTGCCCGTCGGTGATTTGTGACCTTCATCGCGTAACCGGGGGTGTTCGATGTCGTCAACAGATCGCCGGGTCTTACCGAACCTTTTCCTGCGTCAACATACACCCAGACCCGCCCAGACAGGGCCACCGGCATCGCTTTGTCGCTCTCTTCCAGATCCGGAAGAACCATGCCTGCCGAAAGATTGTTCGCACCGCTGACAATGCCCACAACGCGGCGATTGTATGCCCCGCGAGCAAGGACGAGTTTTCCCTCGTGCTCCGGATCGATCGCAACGACCATGCCTGATTTCGTTGCCGCGTCCTTCATCTCGAAGTTCTCGGCAAGATCGGAGCCGGCCGTGACCTGAAGGCTATTTGTTTTTATCGTTCCCGCAACATGAAGTTTTGAAGTGGGGTTGTTGGTGCCAATGCCGAAATTGCCATTTGTTGCTAGCGTTGCGGTTGGAAATCCGTCATTAGTGAAAAAATGCAGTGAATGATTAGACCGTGTTCCGAGCCAGCCGCCGTCTAAGATAGTGCCGACTGCAACTGTCCCTGTCGCGAGTGTCACAGTTCCATTCGTGTGAGTAAGGCCGTAGGTACCACCAGAGGTTTGCACCGTCAGCGCTGATGACGGGTTGCTTGTGCCGATGCCGACAAAACCGCCACCACTATTGAGGATCGTGTTTGCGCCGTCAATGCTGAGAAACAAGGGCACTGCTGTGGATGTATTATAGTTATAGCCCGTTACTTTCATAGTGTTGCCTGAGCCGGCTTGAAGAACGAGGCTGTTGCCCGACGTGCTTTCGTTTATTCGCAGCACCGATCCCCAACCGGTCCCAAGCAGATCCAGTTTGGCAGTAGGATTTGCCAGGCCAATTCCGATATGGCCGTTAAGCTGTGACATGGCAGAGTTCCCGATTGAAGTGGCGGTGCTGAACATCGGAATCGTGTTCGCCGCGCCGCTGCCTGTTAGTCCACCGCTGCCGACGAGGTCAACGAAAGCTCCACCGTTCTGCGAGACCCGAAATTTGCTCGAAGCGGTATCGAAATAGAGGCGGCCTTGCCCCGCCGGAGCATTCGCCGGCGCCCCGATTCCGCCAAAGGTAGCTGCTCCGCTTGTAGTCAGCGACCCAACCGTCCCGCTGCCGCTGACATTGAAATTGCTGCTCGCCTGCTGAGTGGTGGTGTTCTGTATGTAATTTCCCGAACCCGTAGTTGTGAGGCTGTCAGCCGTTGTTGCATTCAAGGCGCGCGTCGAATACGGCGTTGAAAGTATCTGCATTCGAGGCACCATCGTCGTAAATGCTCCGCCGCCCGAGACTCGAACTCTCATTTCGAGAAATCGATTCGCTCCGGGAAATGATGTCGCGCCAAAATCGAGATTGACAGTGAACACGCCGTTCGCGACGGCAACAGCGTTGCGAGGCACCATCGTCCCAATCTGCGTCCCGCCTGCCAGTTGATCGAATAAGTAAAATTCAAAATCATGATTGCCGTTTGCAGGCACTCCGCCATCCTGGATCTGCCCTTGATAAACGAATTCTGGGGTCTGCGCGAAAACGATCGCCGAAAATACCACCAATATCAGGCAACATAAAACTTTTTTACTAAAAAATCCCTTCATTACTTTTCTCTCCGTATTGAAATTAGAACCTCTTGCAAAAAACTCTTGTTTTTCTATGAATGGCGCTACAATGTTCTTATGTGCCATTTCGAGTGAAACTCATTGCGTTTTTTTGCGTTTGATCCGCATGAGAGGTGAATTTACTGCTTGACGGGCGTATTTGTCTTTGCATTTAGAATTAGTTTTTTCTAAGTTTAAGTTTAGGATGGATAAACCCGGGAAACACAAGGTTTACGAGTTTGACGAGTTTCGGCTCGACGCTCTTCATTTGATGCTTTACCGCAAAAATGAGGAGCTTTCCGTGCCTCCGAAAGCTGTTGAGACGCTGCTTGCCCTTGTCGAACGTCGCGGCGAGATCGTCGGCAAGGACGAACTGATGAACATCATCTGGGCTAATTCCTTTGTCGAGGAATCTAATCTATCGCTTTATCTCCACATTCTCAGAAAAACGCTGGGCAAACGGGAGGACGGGAAAAGTTTTATCGAAACATTGCGGCGACGAGGTTACCGGTTCAACGGCGAAGTAAACGTACGTGAGGCAACGAACGGTTTTGCGAAATCGAAAGAGACAAAGGCAGAAGTTGTCGAGAACAAGATTGATCCCGAAATTCATGAACCGCAGAAACCAGAACCGGCGCGACCAAATTTTGAGCGGCACGGCAATGTTCTTGCTCTCGCCGATTGGAAAGAACGAACCAGCCATCCTGCCGAGCCGGTTGCCGAGCCCAGGGAAGCAGCATCAGACCTCGCGGGCGGGCCAATGAAAGGTCCGCGCGCTTTTGCCATAGCGGCTTCAACGTTTGTTGTGATCGTTTCGGTTGCGATGTTTTTCACGTGGACGAGATATTCGTCAAATAGTGAGGTTGTCGCTTCTAAGGCGGAGCTATCAGTCACGATCCTTGCAAGCGGCGAACCAATGTCCGGTGCAACTATCTCACGCGACGGCAGATACTTTGTTTACGCAACTAAAGACGGGGAGAGATCGCATTTATGGCTTCAGCAACCAGGGCAAGCGAGCCGCATCGAGATCACCGAGCCGGTCCCGGGCAGCGTTTACACAACCTTTACTCCGGATGGAGCAAATCTTTATTTTGTCGTGGTTGAAGGCGCAAGTTCTACACTTTATCGGGTGCCTTCCCTCGGAGGCCCTCGGGTGAAGGTGCTTTCAAACATTGCGAGTCCTGTTTCATTCTCGCCCGACGGCCGCGAAATGACGTTTACGCGCAGCAGCGGTGAGAAGTATCAAAGGCATCTCATGATCGCGTCGAACGACGGCAAGGATGAGAGAATTCTGCGAACGGTGGACATGGCCGAGGACGTTGTTGACTGGTCGCCTGACGGCAAGCTGATCGCCCACACCGAAATGAGTAGGAGTGACGGCCTTCGCTCGATCGTCGGAGCCGATCCCCAAAGTGGCAAAACAAAACCTCTCTCGCCCGAACAGTGGGACAATTGTTACCGAATGGTATGGACAATTGACGGAAAGGGACTGGTTTTTGTCGGAACGAAAGCCAAAGGGTCACTTTCGACGCGACGCGATCAGATCTATTATCTGTCTGTTGCGGACGGCCAATCCCGGCGTATAACGACCGACGGAAGCCGCTATCTTGGCGAGAGTCTTGGCGTAACTGCTAACGACGAAATTCTCGCCGCACCGTTCAACCGGATGTCACAGATCTGGGCGATCAACGCGAATGGAGATTCGCGAACAGTGGTTCAGATCACAAAAGGCTTTGCCGACGGACGCGGCGGGATCGCGCCGCTTGCGGACGGACAAGTGGCATATCTGACACGCAACGGTGAAGGTTTCAGCATTTGGAAGATGAACGCAGACGGGTCGGACCGTAAACAGCTGACGGCTGAACCGCCCGCGATCGAAGAGCTTCGAGCTGCGCCGGATGGCAGTTTCTTTGTTTTCTCGGCAAAGCGCGACGATCAAACTCATCTTTACCGCGTCAATTCCGACGGGTCGAATCTGAAACAACTGACATTTAGCGATGGTTATGAGGTAGATTCGAGCGTTTCGCCCGATGGTAAACTCATCGCTTATCATTCGCAGTCAAGCGCCGGAGAAGCAGCGGATGACTCACTTAAGCTAATTGCGTCCGAAGGAGGACAGCCGGTTGATCTATCGGACATCGATTGCCATTCTCCTCATTTTTCTCCCGACGGACGTTATCTCTCGTGCGTCTCGAGCGACTGGAACACGATCTCTGTTCTTTCAGCCGCCGATGGCTCGGTCGTAAAGGTGTTTAAGCCAGTCGAAGGCCGGGTATTGAATACAGGCGTCCGATGGACGCCCGATGGCAAGGCTCTCGTTTACATCACATTTCAGCAGAACGCTGGCAATATTTTTGCCCAACCGGTTGACGGCTCTGCGGCAAGAAAACTGACCGATTTCACCAGCGGCGAAATTTACAACCTTGCTTACTCGCACGACGGTTCGCAGCTCTACCTCGCACGAGGCTATGCCGTGCGCAACACTGTGCTTATCAGAAATTTTCGTTAGACTTGTCTCTTTCCATTGACGCAAGTACCAAGAAAATAACGCAGCCGCGTTTGATTAGAGAGATTTACAAACATTGCATCATGCTCGTCGCGCGGTCGTTTGTATTTTTTTCACAATGACAGATCTTGGTTCAGACCCGAATTATTGCGTGAGCTTTCCCTAAAAGAACACAACTGAAAAGTAGAGTTTTCTGACATCATAGACGATGGAGGAGAACGGCGATGAAGAGGAGCAGATTTAGTGAGAGTCAGGTGTGGGGATATTGAAGGAGGGCGAGGCAGGGCCGACGGTGGCCGAGATCTGCCGGGAGCCCGTGATCGCGGCGGCGGCGTATTATCCGTGGGGGCTGATGCACGGCCGGCTGGAGGCGTCTGATCTGAAGGGGATGAGGGAGCTTATGGACGAGAACAATCGTCTGAAGAGGATGTACGCGGACCTGGCACTTGAGAACCCTGCGATAAAGGACTTGCTTAGAAAGCTCTGACGCCGGATGTGCGGCGATGGCAGGTAGAGTTTTTGACAAAGATCTGGATGCTGTTGATAGCATGGGTGTGTCTGGCAGCGGGGCCATCGCGACGGGCATGGTACCGGGGCGACCGGAAAGAAGAAGCAGATAACAGGGATGCTCCGTGATCGAAGCGCTGAATGAACTTATCGAGAAGCACATCCGGTGGGGGTTTTGGATGTGCTTCTACAGGCTGAGGAATCTCGGGCACAAAGGGAACCACAAGCGGGTATGGCGGATATATAAGGCGATGAAACTCGACGTGAAACGGCGGACAAAAAGGAGGCTGCCCGAGCGGATACCGGCAACGCTTGGGATTCCGGCGGCAGTCAACAATAGTTGGTCGTTCGATTTCGAGAGCGACATGCTGTATTCGGGAACCCGATTTCGAGTTCTGAATATCATCGACGAAGGCGCCTGCGAGGCTCTCGACATCGTCGTCGCCACGTCGATAACTGCTGTTCGGTTGGTTCGAGTGCTTGAGCTGCTCAAATAAAAGCGAGGGCTGCCGTTTTCGTTAAAGTCGATAACGGAGCGGAAATGACCGCCCCCTGTCTTTGCCGATTGGTGCCGCAAAAACAAGGTAAAGATCAATTACATCGAGCCGGGCAAGCATAACCAGAATGCATATATCGAACGATTCAACCGAAGCTGTCGAGAAGGAGTGCTCAATCCGTTCATCTTCTCAAATCTCTCGCAGGTGCGAGACCTGAGCTGAGCTGGGTCTGGATCCTCAGCTACAACGAAGAACGTCCCCACTCAAGCTTGGGGAACATCCCGCCGGCCGAATTCAAACGCCGGCTTTTAGCAGAAAACTCTATTTTAGACCTGTGACATTGACGAGAAGCTTACGGGCGAATCTCAATAAATCTCGGAATTAAGATTTGTAATCTAAATATTGTCGGTTCGAATCTGATAGATAGCGACTTGGTTATCAAAGGGTAGACTTATCAACACGCCTAAGTCCAATAATTGCGGTCGAGAGAACGATAATTTATCGCTTCGCTAATGTGCGTAGGTTGGATCTTCTCGCTGCCGTCGAGGTCGGCGATGGTTCGTGAGACTTTCAAGATGCGGTCATGCGCCCGAGCGGATAAGCGCTGACTAGCATTGCCTTCTCAAGCAATTCTTCGCTCTGTGTGTCGAGAGCGCAAAAAGTACGGATCTGTTTTGGCGACATCGCAGAGTTCGAGAAAACGCCGTCACCATTGAAACGCTGGAGTTGAATTTCACGCGCTTTGACAACTCGTTCGCGGATCGTTTCAGAGCTGTCGCCTGCAGGCCCTGTATGGCCGCGAAGCTCATTGAACTTAACGGCAGGTACGTCAATGTGAATATCTATTCTGTCCAATAGCGGTCCCGAGATCTTGCCGACATATCGTTGTATCTCCGCGGGCGAGC
>CAZUEI010000054.1:0-10022 GCA_964618985.1 uncultured Chloracidobacterium sp. | reverse complement strand
GTGATTTTCGTAAACTATGGATCGTCCGTATCAACGCGGCGTGTCGCCTGAATGATATCAAATATTCCCAGTTCATTCACGGCCTGAACCTCGCCGAGATCGAACTCGATCGCAAGGTCCTAGCCGATCTCGCCGTAAAACAACCTGAAGCTTTTGCATCGGTTGTCGGCCAGGCAAAAGATGCGTTGAGCAAGCAACCGCAGGCGGCAGTTTAGCCATTAACTACTGATGGAAAGTACGAGGCTTCGTATGACGAAGCCCCGTACTCTTTTAGATCCCCAACTCTGTCTTCGCCTCAGCAAATTTTGCCACAGCAAAGTCCAGATCATCCCGCGTATGAGCGGCAGAAACCTGGGTTCGGATACGTGCCTTACCTTTAGGGACGACCGGAAATGAGAACGCGATCACATATACGCCTTTCGCAAGCATAGCCTCGGCCATTTTTGTGGCCAGAATAGCATCGCCAAACATCACCGGGACGATCGGATGCTCGCCGGGGACGATCTCAAGGCCGATAGACGATAGTTTTTCGCGAAAATAACGCGTGTTGTCCATTAGTCGGTCGCGGAGTTCTGTCGATTCGGTCATCATATCGATTGCTTTGATAGCGGCGGTTACGATCGGCGGAGCAACTGAGTTTGAAAACAGATACGGCCGCGACCGCTGACGCAAGAGGTCAATGATCTCTTTCCTGCCGCTCGTATAACCACCGCTCGCGCCGCCAAGAGCCTTCCCGAGCGTGCCGGTTATAACGTCAACACGACCCATCACATTATGATGTTCATGCACCCCACGGCCATGCTCGCCCATAAACCCGACTGCATGCGAGTCATCGATCATTACTAACGCTTCGTATTTATCCGCCAGATCACAAATCTCAGGCAGTTTTGCGATAAAGCCGTCCATCGAGAATATTCCGTCGGTCGCGATCATCTTGAATCTTGCTGAACTCGCAGTCTGAAGTTGCGCTTCGAGATCGCCCATGTCGCCGTTCTTATAACGGAAACGTTGTGCCTTGCTTAGCCGAATACCGTCGATGACACTGGCGTGATTAAGTTCGTCTGAGATCACCGCATCCGCTTCACCTAAAACCGTTTCAAAAAGGCCTCCATTCGCATCAAAGCACGATGTGTAAAGGATCGTGTCCTCCGTTCCCAGAAACGCGCTGATCTTTTCTTCAAGTTGTTTGTGTATCGCCTGCGTCCCGCAGATAAAGCGGACCGACGAAAGGCCAAAGCCCCATTCCTCAAGTCCTTTTTTTGCCGCCTCGACGATCGCAGGGTGATCAGATAGACCAAGATAGTTGTTGGCACACATATTCAGAACGCTGCGGTCGCCTGTGACTTTGATATGAGCTTCCTGCGGGCTCTCGATGACGCGTTCCGATTTGAACAGGCCTGCTTCACGAATATCTCCGAGCGTTGTCGCTAAATGTTGTTGAAATTTGCCGTACATATTAAATATTGCTCCAATCGAGAATGACCTTGCCTGAATTCCCTTCACGCATGACCTCAAATCCCTTTTCAAAATCCTGCGCTGCAAAGCGGTGTGTGATGACCGGTTCGATGTCGAGGCCAGACTCGAGCAGAACGCTCATCTGATACCAAGTCTCGTACATTTCGCGGCCGTAGATGCCTTTAATAGTCAGCATGTTAAAGATCACGGTCTTCCAGTTGATCGCAAATTCATCGGACGGAATTCCCAGAAATGCGACGCTGCCGCCGTGAGTCATATTGGCGAGCATATCGCGAAATGCCGTCGGGTTTCCCGACATCTCCATGCCAACATCAAAACCTTCTTTCATTCCCAGATCCTTTTGAACATCAGCGATCGATCTTTCGCGGACATCGACGGTATGTGTCGCTCCGAGTTTCTTGGCAAGTTCGAGACGCTTTGGATTAACGTCAGTAATAACTACGTGGCGTGCACCGGCATGTTTGGCTACAGCTGCCGCCATTATGCCGATCGGGCCGGCGCCGGTGATGAGAACGTCTTCGCCGAAAACTTCGAATGCGAGAGCCGTGTGAACGGCGTTGCCAAAAGGGTCAAATATCGCCGCGACATCCATGTTGATATCCGGACTATGCTTCCAGATATTTGTCATCGGAACCGCGATGTACTCGGCAAAACCGCCGTCGGTGTTGACGCCGAAGCCACGGGTATTGGCGCATTTGTAACGCCGGCCCGCAAGGCAATTGCGGCACCGCCCGCAGACAAGATGCCCCTCGACGCTTACTTTGTCCCCGACATAAAAATCATTAACATTCGAGCCGACTTCGACGATCTCGCCGGCAAGTTCGTGGCCCAATACGGTCGGCACCTTGATCGTACTCTGCGACCATTTATCCCAATTGTATATGTGAACATCCGTGCCGCAGATACCTGTCTTAATGATCTTTATTAGTACGTCGTTTATACCGATCTCGGGTTCGGGGACGTCCTCGATCCATAGTCCGACCTCGGCTTTACTCTTAACAATGGCTTTCATTTAATAATTGTCCTTTTGACTTGTTGACCTCTTCTAATGCAATGATAGCACCGCAATCGACCGGCGTAAAAAACGCAACAATTCAGCCTAGATAGTCAGAATTACTGTCGTGTTTTACGAGACACACCTAGACTGCTAAAATTATGAGTATCAGTAGCTGTTATCCCAAACAAACTGGTATTCTTTTAGTTTATGTCCGAGGAAAGAGACAAGGTCGAGGCGGTCAGCGCCGCTTTCGTGAAAGAGTTCGCTCAGTATGCTGATTTGAGCTTCGACGGTATTTCGCTCGACGATGCCGAGGCACAGCTTCGTGAAATTGCCGAGCTGAAGGTTCGCCACACAGGCAAAAAATCGGCGATTGCGGGCACGATGAAACTCGTTGGAGGGTTGGCTCCTGAGGAACGAGCCCCTTTCGGCCAATTGGTTCAATCTGTCGAAAAAGAGATAGTCGGTTCGATCGAACGGGTTGAAGCAAAACTAAAAAACGTCATATCTCAAGCAAAGATCGAACGTGAACGTCTTGATGTCACGATTCCTGGACGGCGGCCTCGAACCGGACATCTGCACCTGATCACGATCCTGCGGCAAAAGATCGAAGACGTTTTTGTTTCGATGGGTTACGCCATCGAAGACGACCGCGAGATCGAGACGGATCATTACAATTTTGACGCATTGAATATCCCCGAAGGCCATCCCGCCCGAGAATCTCAGGACACGTTTTACACAACCGAGGGCTTCGCCCTTCGTTCACAAACCTCAACCGTTCAGATACGCGCGATGGAACGCCGCGGCGTGCCGATCCGCATCATCGCTCCGGGCAGGGTCTATCGTCGTGACACGCCCGATATGACCCACGTGCCGATGTTTCACCAGATCGAGGGGCTGTGCGTCGATAAAGGCATCACAATGGCGCACTTAAAGGGAACCGTCACCGAATGGCTCAAACGGCTTTTTGGCGAGGACACGATCACGCGTTTTCGCCCTTCGTACTTCCCTTTTACAGAGCCGTCTGCCGAGTTCGATTTCTCATGTTTCAAATGTCACGGCACGGGCAAGTTCGAAGGAGACCGCTGCCGCCCGTGCAAAGGCTCCGGCTGGATCGAGCTTGGCGGCTCGGGCATGGTGCATCCGAATGTGTTAAAAGGCTGCGGCGTTGATCCGACTGTTTATTCAGGCTTCGCGTTCGGCTTTGGCCTCGAACGTATGTGCGCTCTTATGTATTCGCTAGATGATATTCGGTTGATGTTCGACAACGACGTCAGATTTTTGGAGCAGTTCCGCTGATCAACGAATGAGAATTCTAGTTACCGGTGCCACGGGATATATTGGCGGACGACTGATTCCGGAACTATTAAGGCACGGTCATCAGGTTCGCACTTTCGTTCGAGATCCTGAACGTCTGACAGGGAAAGAGTGGTACGTTAGCGTCGAGCTCGTAAAAGGCGATCTCTCCGACCCCGCGGCCATTCGTGAAGCTCTCAGGGGCATGGACGCTGCTTACTTTCTTGTCCACGCTATGTACTCGGGCAAGGATTTTGCCGGATTAGAAGAGGAATACGCAACAAATTTTGCGACCGCAGCAGAACATACCCATAAGGTAATTTACCTCGGCGGTTTGCTTCCAGATGTTGTGAGCAGCTCCGAGCATCTCGAGAGTCGCGCGCGAGTCGGCGAGATCTTGCGACGAAACGGCAACGTGACGGAATTTCGGGCTGGACCGATCGTTGGCTCCGGGTCGGCATCCTTTGAGATGATTAGGTATCTGACCGAACGGTTGCCGATAATGGTAGTGCCTAGGTGGGTAAAGAACCAAGTACAGCCTATCGCCGTGAGAAATGTCATTGAATACCTCGTTGCAGCTTTAAACGTGAAACCTCTTGGAATCGTTGACATTGGTGCCGATGTACTGTCGTTTCGCGGAATGATGGAAACCTTCGCACTGATCCGCGGACTCGCGCGCATCATAATTCCTGTGCCGGTTTTGACTCCGCTATTGTCTGGGCTATGGGTTGGATTGATCACGCCTGTGCCTAATTCGCTTGCGGTTCCTCTGGTCAAAGGGATTATTAATCCGGTGCTCGCAGACAGGACGAAAGCCGAAAAATACTTTCCCGAAGTACAGCCGATGGACTATCGCGAAGCGGTCCAGCGGGCAATTGTGAAAACTGAAGAAAATGCTACTGAGACGCGCTGGACAGATTCACTAGGCACTGGCGAGACCTATAAACTGACAGATAACGAGGGTCTTATAAGAGAGATAAGGACGGTGGTCACGGATGCTTCGCCGGAATCACTGTTTAGGAGTTTCACCAGCATCGGGGGGGAAAAGGGTTGGCTCGCTTGGAACTGGGCATGGAAGCTTCGCGGCCGGCTCGACAATTTGCTCGGTGGTCCGGGGTTAAAGAGGGGCAGACGCAGCAAGACAGATCTTCGCGTAGGTGAAGCTTTGGATTTTTGGCGTGTCGAAGACATCGTGCAAGATAGTCATTTATTGCTGCGAGCAGAAATGAAGGTTCCCGGGAAAGCCTGGCTTAAGTTCGAGGCCATCCCTGTAGGAGAGCGAACACAGATGGTTCAGACCGCGATCTTCGAGCCGAAGGGGCTGTTCGGCTTGATTTACTGGCATGCATTGTTCCCGACACACACTTTGCTCTTTGGGCAAATGGCCAGGCGGATCGTGCAGGGAGCGGAGGCACTCGAAAACGATATTTCAATGATGCCTAAAACTATTTAGACCGCCATTATGAATATTAGTTACAACTGGTTAATAGATCTGATCGATATTGATCTGTCGCCCGATGAGTTGGCGAATAAGCTGACGCGTGTCGGATTGGCTGTCGAAGGTGTGCATCCGAAAGGCGATGATTTTGTCTTAGATGTTGATCTGACATCTAATCGGCCTGATTGTTTGTCGCATCTTGGCGTAAGCCGCGAAATTTCGGCGATTCAAAATTCAAAATTAAAAATTAAGAATCCGACGACCGCAGACCTAAGCCCTAAGGCCGAAAACCAAACGTTAGTTACTATTCAAGATGCCGACCTCTGTAACCGATTTACGGCCCGCATCATTAAAAACGTAAAGATCGGCCCATCACCAAAATGGCTGGCAGACAGGCTCGAAGCTCTCGGCGAGCGCTCGATAAATAACGTCGCTGACATCACGAATTACGTCATGCTCGAACTCGGCCAACCGATGCACGCCTTCGATTACGACAAGCTGGCGGAAAATCGTATAGTTGTCCGCCGGGCGAATGCCGGCGAGCGGATAATGACGCTCAAGGAGATTGAATGTGAGCTTGACGACACGATACTTGCGATCTGCGATGCCGAGAAACCGGTCGCGATCGGTGGCGTAGTCGGCGGTCTCGATTCAAGCATCACTGATAATACAGTTAATGTGTTACTCGAGGTTGCATACTTTAAGCGTGAAAATATAAGGGCTACATCGAGAAAACTGAATCTCGCCACCGAAGCAAGCTATCGTTTCGAACGCGGCGTCGATATTGAGAATCTGATTCGGGCATCTAATCGAGCAACCGAATTGATATGCGAGCTTACCGGCGGCGAAGCAGGGGAATTTGTTGATATCTATCCAACAAAGTCCTCAGCAAACAAGATCGCATCAAAGGATCTTTCATCAGCAGTAAAGCGTTTGACCGGATTAAAGGTCGAGACGGCCGAGTGTGTCCGTATTCTAAACGCACTTGGAATAACATCCGAAGTCCCTTCAATTTTTATCGCTCCTACCTGGCGGCACGATCTTGCAATAGAAGAAGACTTAGTCGAAGAAGTAGCCCGACACGTTGGATATGAGAACATCGCAACCGAGCTTCCGCCTGCATTTGGCGCAGGTGAATATCAGCCAACCGAAGCCCGGGAAAAATTGCTCAGGCAAACGCTTGTCAATATGGGCTTTGACGAGGCTCTTTCTTATAGTTTTATCGACACACGGTTTGATGAAATATTTGAGACTGTGCCGGGTGTCATAGACGGAAAAGCTGCTGAAAAGTATGTAACATTGCAGGATTCTGTGATCGAGGGCGCCGTTCGCATGAGGCCGAGCATACTTCCCGGTTTGCTTGACGCGATTCGGCTGAATTTCAATCATCAAAGAAGGGACATCAAACTTTTTGAGCTTGGAAAAGTTTTTGCAGCTGTATCCGGCGAAGATCCGCTGCCAAATGAACAAGAAAGTTTTGCTCTTATTCTCACCGGCGGCGAAGCTCACGAATCTCGAGTATTACCGGCAAGAGAATTGGACTTTTACGATGCAAAGGGAGCGGTCGAGGCTGCATTAACGTCCTTAGGGCATAGCGCTGTCTTTTCAGCAGAGGAAGTAAAACACCTACGTCCGGGCCAATCCGCATCGATACAGATCAACAACAAAACAGTCGGATATTTGGGCCGTCTGAATGATGAGATCGCTGCAAGCTATAAGTTTAAACAACCTGTCTTTGTTGCGGAGATAAATCTGGAAAAGGTCTTATCGTTACCCACTGACACAAGCATTTATCGACCGCTCGCCAAGTTCCCATCGGTTGTCCGTGATATTTCTTTTGTTGCAAAGCGCAGCCTAGCATTTGCTGAGATACAAAACTCAGTTGTTGAAGAGCATTTTGATCTTTGCCGCAGCATCGAGTATGTTGATGTTTACGAGGGCAAAGGCATGGCCGAAGACGACCGTTCGATCACGATCAGGCTTGAATACCGCAGCGATGAGCGAACTCTAGTTGAAGATGAAGTTGAGGCGGTGCATCAACAAATCCTTTCAAAAATTGAGAAAAAACTGGGCATAAAGCCACGTATTTAAGAAAACCTTCATCCTTTACTTGAAGTTTTCCGGAAAAGCCCACATAATCAAATCCACATTATTTCTATCCAGATCTTGGAGAAAGCTCAATGAATGCCTTAACGGGAATGGAAAAATTCTCGCACCTCGAGGATAAGATATATCTCACGATCGAGTTTGCTAAGAAAATGCGTGAAGAAAAGGAACAACTCGAACGCGAAGCCGCAGCTTTGCGGCGTGACGCTGCGCACGCGATTGCCGAAAATGAGCAGCTCACGGAAAAGCTCGCAGCGTTACTTTCCGAGCGGGATTCGATCCAAACAAAGGTCGAAGCGATGCTTGACGCGATGACGCTGATCGATTCAGAGGTCGCGGAGGCCGCAGGGAGATAACGCATGTCGAAAAACGGAGAACAGGGGTCTGAACAGACGATACGCGTCGAGATATATAACCAGACCTACAGCATTCGCTCGGACGGCGATAACGAATATATTTACGACCTGGCTGAATATGTTGACCGCAAGATGCGAGAGATATCGTCCGGCACGCTCACCGTCGATTCGCTGAAAGTAGCGATCCTTGCCGCACTGCATATCGCCGACGAATTTTATCAATTAAAAAATACTCAGGAGCAAACCGACACGCAACTAGCAGTTCGGAGCTCGGAGTGCTCCGAGCTGCTCGACCGCATTCTTAAAAATCGCGAGGAAGCCCCGCAGGAGATCGCCGCTGAACAATAATCTTCAAACGTAAAGTACAAAATGGAAATTGGTTCTGAAGTATCCACTTTCCATTTTTCGTTTTCCATTTCTGCAAAGTGTGTTAGTATCCAAATTGGCGAAAGAATTCGACTGCGTTCCCCGTCACCGGACGCATACATAATTGAGCCAACATATGAATACCGGGAGGCTAATGCCGATTTTCAGTGCTTTCCTTTACGTGAGAGATCGCCATAGAGATCGGCTCTGATGTTTCGCAAGAAGCAGAAAGCCACCCACCTGTAAATAACAGGTTCAATTCATACGTTCGAACGGTTACGCGGTTCCTCTCGCCGACAAATATAAAAAGGCTGTCTGCAAACTCAGGTTTCAGGCAGCCTTTTTGCATGTGATAGTCGTGACGGTACGTTTCTATTTTAACTCTTCTTTCTCAAGCTCGAGGCGGATCTCTTCAGCCATTTTGGCGGATTCGAGGGCAAGCGGAAGTTCGACGGTGCGCGCTGAAAGTTTTTTTAGAGCAAGCTCACTGTCGGCGAGTGTCCCGCCGCGGCTTGCGGCGGCTTCGATCATGTGAAGCCGAGATTCGGCTTCGGCGAGCATCAGTTTGGCTTCGTCGTTGATCTTTCCGATCTTTTCGATGTCGTCGGCGATCTGTTTTTGAAAATCGTCTGCACGCGCGCTTTGTAACTGCTTAACAGTGCCCTGCCTTTTTTTCGCAAGCAAAAGCTCGCGATTTGACGATTTGACGATGCGTGTCGCGGTCAGGCGCGAAGCGAGCGTTTCGCGGTATGCGTCGGCAAGAAGCAGGTCGCGGGCTTCGACGGCTTTCAGGGCGCGTTTCTCGGCGGGCTTCAATTCATTACGGAACCAGCCGATCTCTTCGGCCTTTATGCCGTTTGCTGCGATCCTTTCCCGCATTTCGCGTGTCCAGACCGAGTGTTTGCGTGCCATTATCACCGAAACAGTAATTCCGGCGAGAAATCCAAGCGCCATTGCAACGACCCCGAAAGTGAGAGCAATAATAGCCATCGGCGTGCCGCCCGCGAAAAAAAGCATCAACAAAAATGTGACAATTGCGGGCAGCAAAGTCAGTATCACAGGGGTGGCGACCGCCCATAGTTTGAGCTTTCTGCCCCGTGCGAGATCGTTCGGCGTGATTTCCTGCATATTTGCCATCGTTTTAAGTCTAGCGCAACATGCATACAGACGCCGCAAACCGCGCAGGCGCTTTGTGCATCATATATACTATTATTAACGCCGGGACGCTTCTTATGAAACAACCAATATTCATACTTTCCCTGATCGCCGTGCTCGGTTTATCTACAATTGCCTTCGCGCAAAAGCCGGAACCGAAACAAAAGGTCCGCACCGTGACCATTCCGATCTCGATCTTTACGAAAAAAGAGCTAAAGGAGAAACAGGCTGAGGAATACGTCCAGACCGACCGACTGATCGTCAGGGAAGACAAGGACGAGCAGCAGATACTTTCGATACGCAGCGTCAGCAGTTCACCATTGTCTATCGCGATCATCATACAGGAAGACCTGACCTCGAATTTTAACTTGCAGCTAAAGGACATCAAGGACTTTATTCAGGGTTTGCCAAAAGGTACACGCGTTATGGTCGCATATGCTCGAAGTGGGACAATAGAAGTTCGCCAAAGATTTACCGAAGATCTGAAGACGGTAGCAAATTCGCTGCGGATCGTTTCCGGCAATTCGTCTCTCGCGCCGCGCAGTCCCTATGACGGAGTTTCGGAAGTCGTTGGAAGGTTCGAAGGCGTGCCTGCGGGTAGACGGGCCATATTGTTATTTTCCGACGGCCTTGATACATCGCAAGGAATGAATCTCGCGTCTATCTCGCAGAGCTTCGACCTTCACCAGGCCATTCTGAAAGCCCAGCGCAAAAGCGTAGCGGTGTATTCTTTTTATTCGCCGACAAGAGTTACGGAAAGCGGCGACTCGGTATTCGGATTGGCATCGCAGGGAGCGCTGGAGAAATTGTCCGAAGAGACCGGTGGCCGCGC
>CAZUEI010000053.1:0-10060 GCA_964618985.1 uncultured Chloracidobacterium sp. | reverse complement strand
GAAACGCTGACCGACATGTATCACCGCGAGCTGCAGCGGACGCCGACCGGACGCGATCCGCACATAAGCAAATTTATGGAACGCTGGGGTGTTGAGGAGGTAACTCACGGCGAAGTTCTCAACCGTTTTTTGAATGAAGCCGGACATGAGACAGACGACAAATGGCAGTCGCAGGTCCGCCGAAACGTCACACACACATATAACGCCTACACGTATTTGCTTACCACGCTGACAAATTTTATCGGAACGAAATTTACCGCAACGCACATGACTTTTGGAGCGATCCACGAGATGTCAACCGCCCAAGGCTATCGACGCATGAAAACGCTCGCAGATCATCCCGTCTTAACACAAATACTAAACGCCATCATCCGCGAAGAGGCTGCGCATACCAAGTTTTATTGGAGCGTCGCCCGACTCGAACTTCGCAAAAATGAATTTGCACAAAAGATCGCGCGGTTTGTAATAGACCATTTTTATGCTCCCGTCGGGCAAGGTTCGTTAGCAAAAAAACGTACGGAATATGCACTTGGGACTCTGTTCGGCGACGAAGGTTCGCTCGAAGTAATAGATAAAACCGTCACGCAACGCGTCCGTGAACTGCCCGGCTTTGCAGGCATCACTAAGATCAACGAGTCGATCGGCGGCACGGCCCGCAGAGCAGCGATCACGCTGAATGCCGCTTAGTTGCGATATTTACAACTGCCGATAATACTCAGCCCCATTACTCAGCTCAAAGTTGATCTTTCCTTCGGATTCTGCGTAATCAAGATGGGCAACGGTTTCGGATATGGCAAGGAAACGGTGGACGTCATGGCCGAATGATTCCGGGAAAAGGCGTCGCGCAAGCTCAAAGGCCGTTATGCCGTCACGCGGAACAAGCGAGACCACTTTTTTCTGCCGCTCGTCAATTGCACGCACATAGCGGTGAAATATCTCTTCAAAATCGGTGACCGGCTCACCGTGACCGCCGAAGGCGAGCGTCGGCGAAAAACTGCGAAGGCGAGCAAGGCTTACAAGATATTCGGCAAGCGAGCGAAAGCGTTTTGACGGATCTACAGGGTCGGGCGAGAGGATCGGGTTTGGCGTTATTCGCTTCAAAACACAATCGCCGCAAATCAACGTCCGGTCCGCCTCGCGGACAAATGAACACGAGCCGGGCGTGTGGCCGGGCGTATGCAGGACACGCAAACTGCCGCCCGCGAATTCAAGCTCCATGTCATCACGTAACGGGCGAAAATCAGCATCTTCGAGCGAATCGGTCAGCAAACTAATATCTTCATATAGCGAGCGCATTTCATTAAATACCGATTCCGGTACGCCGGATCGAAGCATCAATTGCTTGTGCTCATCGTGTGCGAGACGCCCGAACAAATGGCCGGTTTCCCATTCGTGGACAAGTATCTCGGCGTCTTTTGCCTCGTCACGAACCTGTTTTGCCAGCCCGCAATGATCCTCGTGAGCGTGCGTGAGAACGATCCTGCAAATATCTGCGAACTTTACGCCGTTTTTTGCCAGCTTTGCACGTAAAACATTCGACGCTTCTTTCGTTTTTGGCCCGACGTCGATCAGTGTAAGCGGGTCTTCCTTTATCAGGTAAACGTTGACGTCACCGACATAAAACGGCGTGGGAATGGAAAGCGGGATTATCTTCATAAGGTGCGCCTTACAAAAACATTACACGATTGCTTGCTAAAATGCCTTTTTTGAGTTAAAACGTTCAAAGCAAATCATTTCTGTTAAAGTGTCTGTCGGACAAATATATCTAAGTCGTTTTTGACTGGCAAGTCGTCAATGCCAAACAAATGACAGCGTGACTTCGGAACCCAACCACAATTTGGGATTTTTCTGAAGCAGAATCGAAGGCATCCATATTGTGAAGGAGAAAAAAATGAGAGTATTTTCGCCCCGTAATTCCGTAAAAGCCGTAAAACTATGTCTTTTGACAACGGCTATGTTGTTTTGTGCCATTTCTGGTTGGTCGCAGTCACAGGCAGCTGGAGCCGATCTCTCCGGCAGCGTTACCGACTCGACAGGAGCGGTTATTTCCGGAGCCACAGTCCACGCAAAAGGCGTCGGCACCGGCATCAGCCGGACTGTCAGCACTGACGGCGAAGGAAATTACCAGATCATCGGCCTGCCGCCGGGTGAATACGAAGTCACCGCTGAGGCGTCGAATTTCAAGAAACTGGTTGTCTCGCCTGTCAAACTTACTGTAGGCCAAAGCGCCGAGCTGACGCTCAAACTCGAAGTCGGCTCCGCGACCGCGATAGTAAACGTTGCCGGCGATGACGTTCAGCTTGTCGAAACGACGCAAACGACAGTTTCGAATACCATCGAGCAGGCGAACATCAACGGCCTGCCGATCAATGAGCGCAGCGCGACTGGTTTTGCTCTCACGATCTCGACTGTCGGCCGCGACAACGGACGCCCGATCGGCCCGGCTCCGACCTCCGGATTGAACATCGGCGGCCAGCGCGGGCGCTCGACTCTAGTGCAGGTTGACGGCGCAGATTTTACGGACAATTCGGTCAACGCGGCTCGCTCGACCGTCTCGCAGGAAGCGGTGCAGGAATTTCAGATCACGACAAACTCGTATATGCCGGAATTCGGGCGTGCGACAGGCGGCATCGTCAACGTCGTCACGAAACGCGGCACGAGCGATTTTCACGGCAATGCCTTTGGGTTTATTCGTCATAAGACTATCCAGTCGCGAAATGCGTTTGCCCCGGTCATCGATAACGATCCGAACAAAAAGCCGCCTTATACACGTGCTCAATATGGATTGACCTTCGGCGGCCCAATGGATACAAAGGGCAAGAATTTCTTCTTCGGTTCATTTGAACAAAGACGGCGTCAGGAATCCGGCTTTTTCACTGGCAACATTTTTGGCGGAGCGACCCAGAGCATTACGATCGGAGCCCCGTTTTTGCCAGTAGCGCAATCTTTCACAAATCTTACTCAGGCTCAAGTCTCATATATTCAGGCCGCGCTGGGCAGCGGAGATGGGGCACAGATCCAGCGGGCGATCGGCTACGCGCATCTTGCATCGGCCGGCGGACAATCCTCGATCAACGGTGCGAGTTCGCTTATTAATTTTGTTCCCGGCCTCGGTGTTCCTCAGGGACAGGTTATCGGCGGCCGGTTTATCCTTTCAGGCAGGCCGATACCGCTTACCAGGAATTCAGACGGCCAGCTTGTAGCATTTCGCCCTCTTTCACAACTTACCCAATTGTTTCCCATTTCAGAAGCGTCGAGCTATGGATCGCTACGGTTCGACAGCGCTCTCTCGGCCAATAATCAATTATCTATGCGCCTCGGTTATAACCCCAGTACGATCAATGGCATTCAGGACGAATCGCAAAATCAGACACTGGGACAGAACGATTATTCGAGAACCGGCATTCAGAAACTGGAAGATTTTTCATTCGGAGCGTCTTTGACGACCGTTCTTTCTCGCAAGGTCATTAATGAGTTGTATTACAATTTTGGCCGCCGTATCGCAAAATTCGATTCACAGGTGCCAAGCGTAGCTCTCCAGATAGCAGGAACAGGCTTTATCGGATCCAATCCGTTCTCGCCCGTTGACCGTATTGAAAAGCGGCATCAATTTCGCGACAACGTAAGTATGGTGTCGGGCAATCACACGATGAAATTTGGCGGTGATGTCAATTGGGTCACCGGCAAAGCAAAATTTGAACTCAATTTCCCTGCATTGTTTAACTTTAGCCAACAGGCTGCAGGCCCGCTTGTTTCTGTTGGCGGTGTCGGTTGTGATTCGCTTTCGCTCACCATCCGCTGTCCCGGATTTACAGCCACTCAGTCGTATGGACTTGGATTCCCGAGCGTTTTTATTCAAGGGTTTGGCGATCCGAACAGCACGCTCAATAATAGACCGGTTTCATTTTACGGGCAGGATTCGTGGAGGATAGCACCGCGGCTGACGCTTAACTTCGGCGTGCGTTATGATTATGAGTTTACCGAGACTTTCAACCCAACGCCGTTTCGCGATCCTTTGACGGGAATTACTTTGAGTGTCGCAGACATAGAACTTGCGCAGTCTGCATTAAATATTACCCAGGGATTTCCGCGTGACGAGGATAATATTGCGCCCCGTTTTGGTTTTGCCTGGGACATTGCCGGGGACGGCAAAACGGTCGTGAGAGGCGCGATAGGACGATACTTTGATCATCCATTGCTTGCCGTTTCATTCAATTCAAATATCGCCGACGGTTCGCAGCAGCAGCAGGCGACACTAATACCTGCTGCTCGTTCGGGAGAAGTACCATTTCTTCCCACTTCCTTACTTAACGCTTTTCAAGTATTTCACGGAACGGCTATTCCCGGAGTAACACCCGGCCTTGCAGCCTCCGCACAATACCTGAATGGGTTTATGCGGTTCAATCCGGCTGCGTTTACCGGGTATGGGCCGATTCTGCCGTTTACTCTGCATGTTTCGAAAAATTTCCAATATCCTGATTCGATCCAGGCCAATCTTTCGTTCGAACGGATGATCGGCAAGGATATGTCCATTTCTGTCAGCGGCCTTATGCAGAATGTAAAGCACCTGAACCATCCGCAGGATATAAACTCCCCTAACACTGACCAGTTGAGGGAGAATTTCAGACGCTTTGCAGTCAACAATCCCGCATTTCCGGGCTGTACGTCGGCCACGCCGACCGCAGCAAGCTGCTATCCAGCCAATATAACAACGGCGTCATTTTTCCCGATGCCGACTACATCGAATGCACTGTTCACGGTCGTCATTCCAGGTCTAGTAGCTGTAAATGCATCGACCGGTCAGAAATTTGTCAGCCCGATAGCCGCAAACTTTTTCCGCCCGCTGGCGCCGAATTATTTCTTCATCTCGTCGGTGACAAATGGAGCGGTGAACAAGACGGCCTTCGATGCCGCGTTGTTAGGCTCTGTCCGAAGCGCCGGGCCTATCACGGCATTGGGTGACGTCAGCGCGCAATTGTCAGACGGAGACTCATCATACAACGCGATGAACGTCGAATTGAAAAAGCGGTTTTCGAGCAACATGCAGTTTCTTGCAACCTACACGTGGTCGCACTCCATTGATGACTCATCCGACCTGCAAACTCTTTTGAAGCCGCAGAACAATTTCAATTTCGGCGCCGAGCGGGCGGATTCACTATTCGACCAGCGGCATCGTTTTGTTTTCAGCGGTATTATTAGTGCTCCTGAATCATGGAAATCTTCGGGTGGATTTTATGGATTTATGCACGGATTTTCATTTGCGCCGATTGTTGAATTCGGCTCCGGGCGTCCGTTCAACATCCTCGCTCCCGGCGATTCCAATGGCGACTTCCAGAGCTCCAATGAGCGTCCGTCGGTCTTGGCTGACGGTACACTGTGCCAAACCGGCGTCGATGCGGGTTGCTTTATCGGTGATTTCCCACGTGACGGCAATCTGCCGCGCAATTACGGCATTACCCACAACTATTTTTCAGTTGACGCGAGACTGACGCGAAGAGTTCGTCTTACAGAGCGTGTCAACCTAGACCTGATTGCCGAAGGCTTTAATCTTTTCAATCGATTTAACGAGGCCGCCGGCAATCCGTTTTACAACGTGGTCAACGCGTTTGGCGAACGCAAAGGAAACCGATATTACAGCCAGCCGACTTCGGCATTTGACCCTAGACAATTCCAGTTTGGTGCGAAGCTCAGCTTCTAATCTAACTGCGTAAGACTTCTTAGCTGCCGGACGGTTCAAACTGTCCGGCATTTTTGTGCGCTCTTTCGTATTTTATCGGATAATTGTTGTATGCCGCTCATTTCAAAAGAGATAAAAAAAAAGGCCCTTGAAATCGGCTTCACGAAGATCGGCATCGTGCCTGCCGAGGCCTTGATGGAGGAACATGCGCATTTGAAAGATTGGCTCGAACGTGGTTTACACGGCGACATGGCGTGGATGGAGCGCGAACCTGAAAAACGCAGCGATCCGCGCCTACTGTTTTCTAAAGCTAAGACCGTCATTGTTGTTGCACATAACTATTTCACCGGCCACGAGCATAATGATAATGCCGAAACTGGCAAGATTTCCTGTTATGCATGGGGAGACGATTACCATGATGTTGTTCGCGAAAAGCTGACTGAGTTGCTCGTTTGGATCAAGACTAAAGACTCATCGGCCGAAGGAAAGATCTGCGTTGACACGGCACCGATGATGGATAAGGCATGGGCGGTGCGGGCCGGACTCGGCTGGCTGGGCAAGCATACAAATTTGATTACAACAGAAATTGGTTCATGGGTTTTTATCGGTTCGATATTGCTGAATCTGGAGCTTGAATACGACACAAAGATCATTGAGGACCATTGCGGCACATGCACGGCTTGTCTCGATGCCTGCCCGACAGATGCCATCGTCGAACCGTATGTAGTAGATTCACGCAAATGTATTTCCTACGCGACGATCGAACTGCGTGATGAGAAGTTGCCCGCCGATGTCGCCGCAAATATGGAAGGCTGGCTCTACGGCTGCGACATCTGCCAGGACGTTTGCCCTTGGAACAGGTTTGAAAAACCGACAAACGAATCTCGATTCAACCCTCGAAATGGACAAACTTCGATCCTATTGGAAGAAGTTTTGTCACTGACGACGAACAGCTATACCGAAAGATTCCGCTTTTCAGCGGTCAAACGCGCAAAGCTTTCGGGGCTGAAACGCAACGCCGCAGCATTGAAGTTAGATTGATCGCTAACTGTTGTATCATAGACTTATGCTGCTCCGCGACGCACACAATAGAATAATCCGCGATCTGCGTATTTCACTCACTGACCGCTGTAATTTCCGCTGTTTCTACTGTTTGCCTCACGGCGAGCCCTCGTGGGCAAAACGCGAAAAGCTGCTGACGTTTGAGGAATTGGAATATGTTTCTGAGATCTTTGTCAGTCTAGGTATCGAAAAGATCAGATTGACCGGCGGCGAACCGCTTATACGTCGTGATGTTCCGATACTGGTTAAAAAACTCGCGAAATTGAAACCCAAGCTGCACGACATTGCACTGACCACGAACGGTTATGATTTTGTCCGTCATGCCGATGCTCTGGAAAGTGCGGGGATCGATCGCGTAACATTTAGCCTCGACAGTCTCAACCGCGAAAAGTTTACTGATATTACGGGCGTTGATGCGCTCGACAAAGTATTCGAGTCTATCAATGTTGCAAAAACCCTCAGTTTTACTCCGATAAAAGTAAACGCCGTTGTCGTGCGTAATCGCAATGACGACGAGTTAGTTGAAATGGCGCGGTTT
Source organism: uncultured Chloracidobacterium sp. (assembly GCA_964618985.1). Taxonomy (GTDB): domain Bacteria; phylum Acidobacteriota; class Blastocatellia; order Pyrinomonadales; family Pyrinomonadaceae; genus OLB17. The sequence goes on along the minus strand of CAZUEI010000053.1, from coordinate 2,783 downwards.
GCACGCGAAAATAACATCTCAATGCGGTTTATCGAATTTATGCCACTCGACAGCGGCCACGATTGGAGCCGCGAAATGGTCGTCTCGGGCCGCGAGATTCACGACGCGATAAATGCTTTATATCCGCTCAGGTTGAAAGAAAATTCCCGTGGCAGCGAGACTGCCTGGAAATACAGATTTGCCGACGGCGCTCCCGGCGAGATCGGAATAATTGCACCAGTGACCGAAATGTTTTGCGGCGCCTGTTCGCGCATTCGCCTGACAGCCGACGGCCAGATACGCACTTGCCTTTTTTCAACTACCGAACACAATCTACGCGACTTTGTCCGTAACGGAGCCAGCCGAGAAGAAGTCATCAGCTTTATTGAAAACGTAGTTATGAAAAAGGAACCGCGTCACTATATAAACGATGCAACTTTCGTTCAGCCTGAACGCACTATGAGTTTTATCGGCGGCTAGTTTTACTATTTATTGCCGACTACTGCGATCGCCTCTATTGCAATCAACGAGCCTTCTGGCCAACGTTCGCCACGTATGGTCGAACGCGCAGGCCCTCTCTCGCCAAAGACCTCGCCAAAAACTTCATTCATCTCGCCAAAATATTTCCAATCATGTAGGAAAACCGATGCTTTGACTACCCGGCTAAGATCGCTTCCGGCTGCGTTTAGCACTGCATCCAGATTTTTAAACACCTGACGAGTTTGTTCCTTAATGCCTCCTTCGACGAGCTTTCCGGTTGATGGATCGATGCCGGCATGTCCCGAGCAAAAGATAAGCTCGCCAACCTTCGTCGCTTGCGAATAAGGGCCGTATGCAACGTGAGCATTGTCAGCCGCAATATATTCAATTTCCATAAAATTGCTCTCCTTACTAATTTTGTTTTCCTCCCATCATATCCAGACCCACTGCGGCTACAAGTATTGCTCCCTTAATGATGTCCTGCATGAAATCGCGAACGTTCAACAGCGACATGCCGTTGTCGAGGCTTGCCATTATGAGGGCGCCGAGGCATGCACCGAAGATCGTGCCGCGGCCGCCCATAAGCGAAGCTCCGCCAATGACGCATGCCGCGATGGCGTCGAGTTCCTTTAATACACCGGCGTCCGGTGCAGCGCTGTTTACTCGAGAAGTGAAAATGAGGGCCGCAACACCTGTTAAAGCCCCAACCAGCGCATAGACTTTCAATATACTTCGTTTGTTGTCAATTCCCGATAGTCGTGCAGCCTCGGGATTCCCTCCTATCGCGTAGAGGTATCGTCCAAAAACGGTAGAATTGGTCAGAAACGCTCCGAACAAAGCGACGGTGAGCAGAATCAGTACGGGAAATGGAACGCCGCTTTCCTGCACAAGAGCGTTCCCGCGTTCAGTGTTCATCACGACGATAAAAATGACCACGGCGGCGACCGGAACAACGGCTCGCAACAGTTCCTTCGGATAATTTGGTTCTCCGAGACCATACTTCTTGATGGAGATCGCCTTTCGGTAAGCCATGAAGAGGACGGCGGCCACACCCATTATTGCAAATATCCAGCCTGCGGTTTCAGGCAAATTTGCATTCCCGATCGCCCTGAACGTGTCATTTGATATAGGTATCGTATTGCCGCCGAGCAGCCACTTGACCGCTCCGCGCCACGCAAGCAGTCCGCCAAGAGTCACGATAAATGCCGGTATATTTGCATACGCAATTAGCAAACCGTGAAAAGCGCCGACCAAAACGCCGATAACAACGGCCGCGAATATCGACGCCGGTAGGCCAAATTCCAAAACCGTCAACGAATATGCGGCTATGCCGCCTGCAAACCCAAGCAGAGACCCAACGGAAAGGTCAATGTTACCTGAGACAATGACCATCAACATCCCAACAGCGATGGTGGCCGTCACCGACATTTGCGTTATCAGGTTCGAGAGATTCCTCGGCGTCAAAAAGATCGAGTCAGTCGCCCAGTGAAAATACACCCAGATCAACGCCAATATCGCGATCATGATGTATGAGCGCAGGGTACTTGCCGTAATACGCGCGTTCTCGACTTTTAACTCTTCACTTTTCACTTTTAACTTATTCCGGAGCAGTAGCCGCTGCCATAACTTTTTCAGGCGTCGCATCTTCGCGGGTGAATTCGGCGGTAAGTTTGCCTTCATGCAGAACGATCACGCGGTCTGATAAGCCGAGCACTTCTGGCAGCTCAGACGAGACAAGCACAATGGCAATGCCAGTTCCGGCAAGTCTATTGATCTCGGCATATATTTCCTGCTTTGTCCCAACATCGATGCCGCGTGTCGGTTCGTCGAGGAAAAGAATTTTTGGCTTGGTCAATAGCCATTTCCCGAGTACGACTTTTTGCTGGTTTCCGCCTGAAAGCGTTCCGGTTACGATCATCGACGACTTCGCCTTAATCCGTAGGCTCGTCATTGGTTTTTTCACCGCTAAGGTTTCTCTTGTTCGATCTGTCAGAAACCGTCCGGATATAGAGTTCAACCCTGCAAGCGTCATGTTATCAAGTATCGTTTGATCGAGTATCAGCCCGAAACGCTTGCGATCCTCGGTTACAAATCCGATGCCGTTTGAAATGGCATCGGCGGGCGAGTTTATAACGATTAACTTGCCATCGATCTCGATCTCTTTTGAATATTTGCCCTGCCATGCGCCAAATATCGTCATCAGAAGCTCCGAACGTCCTGCTCCCATAAGTCCGGCGATGCCAAGTATCTCACCTTTCTTTACAGCAAACGAGATATTGTCCACAACCTTTTTACCTGCGAGTTCATTAGAGTAAGCCGTGAGA
>CAZUEI010000052.1:0-10164 GCA_964618985.1 uncultured Chloracidobacterium sp. | reverse complement strand
TTCGATTTTGACGGCGACCGCAAGGCCGACCTTTCCGTTTTTCGTCCGCGCACGGGATTTTGGTATGTGCTGAAAAGCTCCGACCAGACTCTTTGGGGCGCGAATTGGGGACTGCAAAGCGACACGATCGCACCGGCGGATTACGATGGTGACGGCCGGTATGATCCCGCAGTCTTTCGTGAAGGAATGTGGTATGTAAAGAAAAGCTCGAACGGCAGTGCGATGGCTGAGCAATTTGGAATGCAGGGCGACAAACCCGTCCCGTCCGATTTTGATAACGACGGCAAGGCCGATCTGAGCGTGTTCCGCCAAGGCATCTGGTATTCCCGTGGCAGTCAGGACAGTGCGTTCAGGGCGTTCCAGTTCGGCGTCGCGGACGACATACCGATCCCGTCGGATTACGACAGCAACCGCCGCAGCGACATTGCGGTTTTCCGGAACGGTTTTTGGTACGTGCAGTACGAGAACGTCCTGCCGATGGCTTCGTCGCAGTTCGGGATCGTAGGTGACAAGGCAGTTCCGGCCGATTACGACGGCGACAAGCAAACAGATTACGCCGTGTTCCGTGCCGGGACCTGGTACATCTGGCAGAGCACTACACTATCCCCGCGTGCCGTTCAATGGGGACAGCAGGGCGATATTCCCGTTCCGGCCGATTACGACGGAGATAAAAAGGCCGATCTTGCAGTTTTCCGGACCGGCATCTGGTATATCCTGCAGAGTTCTGACAACAATGTGTCAGCCATTCAGTTCGGGCTCTTCAACGATGTTCCGGTGCCATCGGCATACGGCAGGTAACGTGTGTTTTTCCTTACGCTAAGGGAAGCGTAGAGAACAGTAGGCAGCTAAGCAGTGTGCGGCAGTCGGAGCCGCTATTGCTTGCTGCCTATTGCTTCTCGCCTGTAAGGCATGACACGCGCGATTATACGGATTTTCGCATCATTTTTGAGTATTTTTCCAAAAAAATAGAACACGGATAAACACGGATCAGGCGGATTTACACGGGTCGAGCCAATGATCTTTCAGATCCGTGGAAATCCGTTTTTATCCGTTAGATCCGCGTTCTGTTTCGCCTCTGATTTAAACTTGACAATAACACACTCAAGTATTATCATTTTCATACGCTCACATCATTGTAATTTTACTGAGCAGGCAATTATTAGTTTTGGAGAATAAATATATGGGCAAAATCATAGGTATCGATCTCGGAACGACCAATTCGGTCGTGGCCGTTATGGAAGGCGGCGAGCCGATCGTTATTACAAATTCTGAGGGCGGACGCACTACGCCGTCCGTAGTGGCTTTTGGCAAGGACGGCAATCGTCTGGTCGGCCAAGTCGCTAAAAGACAGGCAGTTACGAACCCCGAGAACACACTTTACTCGATCAAGCGTTTTATGGGCCGTAAATATGACGAGATCCCGGGCGAGATAAAACAGGTTCCGTATAAGGTCGAAAAAGCCTCGAACGGCGATGTCCGCATCTCGGCCGAGGGCAAGCAATACAGCCCGCCTGAAGTCGCAGCGATGGTGTTGCAGAAATTAAAGCAGTCCGCCGAAGATTATCTCGGCAGTAAGGTCGAACAGGCCGTAATTACTGTCCCTGCTTACTTTAACGACGCCCAGCGTCAGGCTACGAAGGACGCCGGCAAGGTCGCGGGACTCGAGGTCCTGCGTATCGTCAACGAGCCGACGGCGGCCGCTTTGGCGTATGGTCTGGACAAGAAAAAGGACGAAATTATTGCGGTTTTTGACTTTGGCGGCGGTACTTTTGACATCTCGGTCCTCGAGGTCGGCGAAGGCGTCGTCGAGGTCAAATCGACCAACGGCGATACGCATTTGGGCGGAGATGACGTTGACGAGGTCCTCGTCGGGTGGATCATTGACGAGTTCAAAAAGGACCAGGGCATCGACCTGCATAACGACAAAATGGCCCTGCAAAGGCTCAAAGAAGCCGGTGAAAAGGCCAAGGTCGAGCTTTCTTCAGCAATGGAAACCGAGATCAACCTGCCCTTTATCACGGCAGACGCGAGCGGGCCGAAACACCTCGTGATGAAGCTCACGCGTTCGAAATTTGAACAGCTTGTCGAGCCGATCCTCAAGCGTCTTATGCCGCCTGTCGAACAGGCCATCAAGGACGCCGGCCTCACGCCAAAGGACATCGAGGAGATCGTGCTCGTTGGCGGCTCGACCCGCATCCCGAAAGTGCAGGAAATGGTCAAGAGCTATTTCGGCAAGGAACCGAACAAATCGGTCAATCCGGACGAGGTCGTTGCTCTCGGAGCAGCGGTTCAGGCAGGCGTTCTCGGCGGTGAGAAGACCGACATTCTACTGCTCGACGTGACGCCTCTGAGCCTTGGTATCGAGACGCTTGGCGGTGTCGCAACGCCGATGATCCAGAAAAATACGACCATTCCGACGCGAAAGAGCGAGATATTCTCGACCGCTTCGGACAATCAGACCTCGGTCGAGGTCCACGTCATACAGGGCGAGCGGCCGCTGGCCGCTGATAACAAAACGCTCGGCAAATTTCACCTCGTCGGCATTCCGCCCGCACCGCGAGGCGTCCCGCAGGTCGAGGTAACATTCGACATCGACGCCAACGGCATCGTCAACGTCTCCGCAAAAGATGTCGGCACCGGCCGCGAGCAGAAGATCACGATCACCGCTTCGTCAGGTTTGTCTAAAGAAGAAATAGACAAAATGATGAAGGACGCCGAGTCACATGCCGGCGAGGACGAAAAGAAAAAGGCCGCGATCGAGGCCCGCAACCGTCTTGACGGCCTCGTTTACAGCGTCGAAAAGACCTTGGGTGAAAATAAAGAAAAAGTCGATGCGGCCGCCGTAAGCGAGATCGAAGCAGCCATTGCAGATTCGAAGACCGCACTTGGAAGCGAAGACGTTGATGCTATGAACAACGCTTTCGAACGCTTGCAGACTTCTTCGCACAAGCTTGCCGAAGCTCTTTACAGTCAGACACCTCCGCCCGAGGGCGTTCCTGACGAACAGGCTTCGTCGGCATCCGCGAGCAGTGACGGCGGTTCAACCACAGCCTCAGATGAGGGCGATGTTATTGATGCCGAGTATGTCGATGTGGAAGAACCAGGCAGCGAAGAGAAAAAGTAAAACCACTTAAGGGAGAATAATGGCGAGGGGCCAGAGACGAGCGGTTAAGAATTTTGCCTCTCGTCTCTTGTCCCTCAAAATTTGTCCCTGATCACAATGGCCAAAAAGGATTATTACAACATTCTCGGCATCAAAAAAGATGCAAAAGCGGACGAGATCAAAAAGGCATATCGGCGCTTGGCGCGTAAGCATCACCCGGATGTAAATCCGAACGATAAAGTTTCCGAGGACAAGTTCAAAGAGGTTCAGGAAGCTTACGACATTTTGTCGAATGAGAAAAAACGTAAAGTTTTCGACCGGTTTGGATATTACGCGGATAATCTCGACGCCGATTCGCCGTTTTCGACAGGGGCGGCAAGCGGTGGTGCCGCCGGTTTTGATTTTTCGGGTTTTGATTTTTCAACGGGCACTACATCAGGCAGTGGTTCCAGTTTCAAGGATATTTTTTCTGATCTTTTCGGAGGCGGTGGCAGTGGCGCAAGAGCGCAGCCTGAGCCGCCAAAGCCGATGCCCAAGAAAGGCCGCGACATCGAGATCCCGCTTGCGCTTAGTTTTGAAGAAGCCTTTTCCGGTCTTACGACTAATATTACGGTCAACCGCTCAGAGCAATGCTCACGCTGCCAGGGTGCAGGCGACACGGGCGGGCCGGTGGTTCAATGCCCGACCTGTAAAGGCACGGGACAGGTGATGCGAACAGGTGGTCGTTTGCAGTTTTCCCAAGCTTGTACTGATTGCGAAGGATCGGGCCGACGCCGTCAACCTTGCAGTTTGTGTCACGGCAAAGGCGTAACGCCAAAAACGGAGCAGGTCAAGATACGCATTCCGCCAGGCGTCGATACCGGTTCGCGTGTGCGAATTCCGAAGAAGGGGCACGGCGGACGGCTAGGAGCCGAACCGGGCGACCTCTTTATCCTGACCAATGTCGGCAAGCACAAATTCCTTGAGCGCAAAGGCGACAATATCTATATCACTGTCCCTATCACCGTTTCCGAAGCCGCACTCGGAACAAAGATCGAGGTGCCGACCGTCGAGGGCAAGGCTCAGCTAAAAATTCCTGCGGGAACGGAGTCGGGTCAAAAGTTTCGCCTGCGAGAGCGAGGGTTTCCAAGTTTAAGAAACCCGAAACTGCGTGGCGATCAATTTGTCGAAGTAAAGATGACATTACCGCGAGTTATCTCTGAGGAAACAAAAGATGTTTTGCGGCAGTTTGAGAAGTTGAATCCCGAAAATCCCAGAAAGATAATTGGGTTGGAGTAGAGTTGCGAAGTTGCGAGAGTTAGGAAGTTGCGAAGTTATGTCGAAGTTTGACGGATTTGAGGATATTCAAGCATGGCAGAAAGCTTATGATGTAACACTTCGGATTTATCAGTTGACTGAGAAAGAGCAGTTTTCCAAGGATTTTGGTTTAAAAGATCAAATTCGCAGGGCTTCTGTCTCGGTTATGGCAAATATTGCCGAAGGGCACGGGCGGCGAAGCAACTCAGAATTCGCAAACTTTCTTAACCTAGCACGAGGGTCAGCTCACGAAGTTCAAAGTCATCTGCACGTCGCAGTCGGGCTTGGATATTTGGAAAAATCTGAGTTTGACGATTTATATCAATTGATTTCCGAAGTTTCTAAAATGACACTGTCTCTCGCCAGATATCTGAGAGCAGCGCAAAAAACAGCTTCGTAACTTTGTAACACTGCAACTTCGCAACATGAAAAAGAAGATCCGAACATATACTATCAGCGCCGTAGCGGAATTATATGACATTCATCCGCAGACGCTCAGGCTATATGAGCGCGAAGGTTTATTGACGCCGTCGCGTTCGATAGGCAACACTCGGCTTTATGAAGACTCCGATCTCGAACAGCTTGAAGTTATCTTGTCTTTGACACGCGATTTGGGCGTTAATCTAGCCGGCGTCGAGATCATTCTTAACATGCGTGCCAAAATGAATCAAATGCAGCGTGAATTCGAGCAATTCTTCGATTATCTGAAAACACACGCAAGCGAATTTTCCCGACAAAGCGAGGCTTTCTCCACAAGCGAGGCGCTTATACCAGTTTCACGTCTTCGCGTTACACGCCTGCATCACCAACCCAACGACGAAGACTAATTTCCCCCCGCGACCACTACCTGTCCGTCAGTTACTATTGTTCCCTGTTCGCCATCGTTGAACATTATCCGCTCAAACGTCAACGGCGACGGCACAATCAATGCAAAATAAATTCGCTTGACTGGAGCGCAGGCATCCTTGCCTGCCGGACGCGATAGCGTCTTACGCCTTACATCACCGCGACCGTCACATCGGAGGAACATGTGTTGCAGGCAGGATGCCTGCGCTCCAGTCAGAAAACCACGTCATATTCGGAAAGTTGCGTCATATTCGGAAAACCACGTCATATCCGGAAAGTTGGTATTTCAATTTGCCTCAAATTGCGCTAGGTTGAGGCATGATCGCCCGTTTTTAGCGGTTTTTGCTCTTTGACAACTTGTCCGTCAAACTTCAGTTTGACGGCTCATGCAACAAACTGAAGTTTTGTTGGACGTTATGAAAAACTTTTTTTCATAAAGTGTGGCGCAAGGTCAAAATCCAGCCGTAAACCTAATTATTGCAACACTTATTTTGCGCCACTATGGGGTGGCGCAAGAGTGGCGCAAGTGAAATTAAAAAACATTGGGACACGCGGGACAATTGGGACAGACGGGACACGTGGGACAGTTGGGACAGCGTTCCAGCAAAGATCGGCTGTCAGCGAAGGCTTGGAACGCTGTAACTTACCTATTTATGGGAATTACATATTTTGTAGGACAATGTCTTACTTTTTTTCGAAAATCGTGGAACAGAGGCCGCAAACGGCCGTAACGCCAATAAAAATGGTGAGTTGCGCGTTCCACATGCGGTGTGGAACGGCGTGGAACACAAAGCGATGAGAACATCGGGCACTGGCACGTGAGACGAGTTTGGAGATCAGCGCTGAAAAATGAAGCGGCATTGATCGAGAAATGAGGATCACAGTAATTATTAACTGTATATATTTAGTTTTGCTTTTGGCCTGGCTTTGGGATAACATTGCAGAGAAAATTATCTCAACTGAAATCTTAGGAGTTATTCGATGTTTGGAAGAATTTTGTCACGCGCAGCAGCGCTGGCCCTTTTTACTTTTGCTATTAGTTTGTCCTTGGCCGCCCAGGACCTTGACGATGTCACTATCAGCGGCAAGATCACCGATCCGAACGGACTCGATGTCGTCGGCGCCAGCGTGACCGTAACGTCGGTCGAAACTGGCGAAACGCGGACAATGGTCACTAATAATGACGGGCAATACCGTTTCGTCAAGCTAAAACCGGGCAGCTACAAGATCAAGGCAGAAGGAAAAGGATTTGGCATTTCGGAAACCACCCCCATTAAAACAGTTTCGGGGCAAAACCTGGCACAGGATTTCACAATGGTGCTGGCAGAGGTCAAGGCCGAGACGACTGTTACCGTCACCGAAGAGGACGGGCCGGCCATTGATACGACCCGAACCGTTGTCGGCGGAACGATCACCGAACGCGAAATTGAAGATATTCCAAATAATACTCGTAATCCGCTTGATCTGGTTCTCACTCTTGGTGGCACGTCCGAGGAACAGCTTTCAACCAGCGGGCTGTCCGAAGACAGATTTCAAACCCCGGGAACGGCTCCGCTGGAACAGGGAAATTTCTCTTTGTCCGGCGGCGTTGCTTATTCAAACAATCTGACGATCGACGGGCTTGACAACAACGACGACCGTTCGTCGCGTGACCGCTTTTCGCCGTCTCTCGAATCGATAGCCGAGGTTCAGGTCATCACCAACCAGTTCTCCGCTGAGTATGGACGTGCTTCGGGCGGGCGCATCAATCTCAGGACGCGCGCCGGCAGCAATCGGTTCAGAGGCCGAGCGTTTATGTTTTTCAGGGATGAAAGCATGAATGCGAACAGTTGGTACAACAACAGCCGCAGATTCGCCAGAGCTCCTTTGACTCAACTTAATCCCGGATTTACTTTCAGCGGCCCGGTCGTTTTACCGTATTACGACGGACATAACCGGACATTCTTTTCGGTAGCTTATGAACATGACAATTTTCGTGACACCACGTTTATTGACACTTTTGTCCCGGTCGGCAGCAACCCGAATTTTGCTCTTCCAGCCAGCAATGCTCCGTGCCCGGTATCGACCGGGTGTGTTGACACAACCGGTGGGTCGGCTGAGATAGGTGCTTATCAAAACAGCCTTGCGACGCCAAATACCAATAACATATTCACCGCCCGCTTAGACCACAAACTTACAAAATCCAATGATTTTACTTTTGGATTCCAATACGGCAGGCGAAAAAACCGCCGCACTACGGCGGCCTCGACGACACGCCTCGATGATGCGCTGCAGTCACGCAACAGCGACACGAACGCCTATAATTTCACCGACAACCATGTGTTCGGTGCAACGGCTGTCAACCAATTCCGTGCACAATATTCAATATTTGAGCCGAGTTTTGAGACCGATAATCCGTTTGCTCCAGTTATTCTGATCGGTTACCGCAACCCACTTACCGGCGGAAATCAGACGCTTATTGCTGGCAATTCGACGGCTGCCATTACGGGCGACTCGACAGGATTCCCGCAAAACCGAAGGGAAACGCGTTATCAGTTTCAGGACACTGTGACCTATCTGCAAGGACGGCATTCTTATAAATTTGGATTTGACGTTCAGAAAGTAAATTCAAAAGCCATAGGCCTAGGCGATGCAACCGGAACATTTAATTTTACAGGCGTACTAGCATTCACAGAAAACAGACTTTCGCGATACCGTCAGAACTTCGGAACAAGGTCGGATGTCAATAATACCTACTGGGGCGTATTCGGCAACGACGAAATGAAGATCCGGTCAAACGTGACTTTGAGCGCGGGACTGCGTTACGAACGGGAAACGGCAGTCACTGACAGCAATAATTTTGGCCCGCGTCTAGGCATCGCCTGGGCTCCTTTTAACTCACGAAAGGGCGTTGTCAGATTTGGCGCCGGAGTTTTCTACAACCGCGTCCTGCTTCGAACTGTGGCCGAATCGATCCAGAACACCGGCGGGAACGCGGTCTCGTTTGACACGAACGCGATAACCACTCTCGTGCAAAATGATCAGCGACGGGCAAAGACGCTCGAGGCCCTCAACGCACAGTTTCCCAACGGATTCTCGTCGGTGGGAGATCTACAGACGCTGCTGGCTGGCGTCTGCGCCCAAATACCAAGTAATCCGGTGGCATGTACGTCAAACATGGGCTTTATCGGTGGACTTACGGATACCGGCAACCCGATCCGTACCGTCGAACCCAATCTTAAGATTCCAGTCAGCTATCAGTATAACGTCGGATTTGAGCGCGAGTTTATTAAGGGATGGGTCTTTGAGGCCAATTTCACTGTAAACAAAACACAGCATCTATGGAGGGACACAAATTTCAATGTGCCGGTCTTGCCCGCGGGATATCCAGATTGGAACACCTGGCTCGTTGGCGACCCAGCATTGGGGTTGCAAGGCCACCCCTTTGATCTGTCAGCGGGCCGCACGTACATATTCTTCAATGGGCCAACCAATGATCCGACCGGTCTTCATTTGGGAACGACGCCGGGAACTCCTGCCTATAATACGTCATGCACGACCACTACGAGTGACTGTTACGTGAATTTGAATACCACAAGCACCTCAACCACCAGGCCGTTGGTTTCGGAATTTGGCGTTAACAACAATGCGACCGGCGGGCCGATTGGCATAGCACTCTCTGCGATCTCACATCTCCGCCCAGATACTAGTTTTGACGACGAAATATCGCTCATCCGCTCGCTCGGCAACACTTTTTATCGAGGGTTGATTCTCGAATTGCGAAGCCGACGCCGACAGTTAGGACACGGATTTGCCGCTTCTTTCAGAATGGCTTACACACTGTCTAAAACACAGGATGACGGCCTGAACAATACCGCTAATGCAGAGGTCAACGGCGATTTCTCGCGTGAATGGGCACGCAGCCTGCAGGATCGACGCCACCGCGTCGCTTTTTCAGGCAGCTTTGACATGCCTTGGTGGGCCGGCAAACTCCGTTTCTCGCCGCTTTTCCGATACGGCAGCGATGCTCCGTTTAATCTGGGCAACGGTGGCTCGGACAGAAACCTCGATGACTTATCCACTGACCGCTTGAACTTTAGCGGTAACCTTGACGAGCTTAGATGGCGGGAACCAGGGTCGCCAATACCGACAGCGCTAATTGGGCAGTTGTCCCTTGCTGCTATCGGAAAAAAGAGTGGCAACCTGCCGCGAAACGCAGGCCACGGCCCGAGTTTTTACACCTTTGATATGAACGTATCACGCGAATTCAAATTTGGCGAACGTATGAGATTGCGGCCTGTTGTTCAGTTTGACAATATCTTAAATGCCGCCGTGTTTAGTTACGGGTCCGCGTTTATCGATGGCAACAATCTGGCGGTTCCAAACTCAACTGCACAACAAAACTTCCTCGTTCCGACACGTACTTATCGTCAGCGGCAGATACGCGTCGGTATGAGATTTGATTTCTAACATTAGATCAATACCATATGTCAGAGGATCGTTTTCGATTGAAAGCGGTCCTTTTTTTCACACACATCGAGGTGAGAATTTTGGTGACTAACCATGCAGAATATGCTAAATTAAAGTGTTGAACATTTTTGTTCATAGTAATTTTATGAACCAAGTTGTAGAAATAGGGACGTTGCCGGTTAGCGAGATAACGATCGAGTCGGTCTTGCTGGACGCCGAGCTTTTTGTAAAATACAGCTCGCCTGAGAAGGCTTTTTCACTGCTGCGCAGCTCGCTTGAACGCTCGCCCCGGTCGATCCCGCTTCGCGAGAAGATGCGGGACATTTGCGTCAGGCAAAAAAATCTTAACGAAGCCGCAAAGCAATGCCTTGCCCTGGTCAGCCTTTACATCGCCCGCGAGGATTTTGATCTCGCCTATGACCGTCTGCAGGAAGCCAAACTGCTTGATCCGCGAATCTCGGTCGCCCCCG
>CAZUEI010000051.1:0-10164 GCA_964618985.1 uncultured Chloracidobacterium sp. | reverse complement strand
TGCCTGCGGAAGCTGCTCCATACGTCTAAGTTCGCGGGTTGCTTCCTTGCGAACGTCGTCGGGCAGGTCGGCTTTTTCCAAACGCTCCCGAAGCTGTTCGGTATCTGCCTTTTCTCCTGTCTCGTCATCGCCAAGCTCTTTCTGGATGGCCTTCATTTGCTGCCGCAGCACATAATCGCGCTGCGATTTGTCCATTTCGTGCTGGGCTTCGGTCGCGATCTTTGAGCGGATCTGCATTATCTCGAGCTCACGGGCCAACGATGCGTGAGTCAGTGTCAAAAGGCCGTCAACCGTGCCTGATTCGAGCATTTTCTGCTCAGTCTCGACACCGAGGTCAAGAACGGAAGCGAGAAAATACGAGAGCTGCACTGGATTTTCCTGTGTGGTCACTGCCATTCGCACTTCAACAGGAACCTGCGGCAAAAGGGTCAAAGCTTCCTGGATCATTCCCTGGATGTTGCGCTTCAGGGCCTCGATCTCTTCTTCATCGACACGGCTGAGTTCGGGCAGCAACTGAATGTTGGCTTTCAGATATGGCTGTTCGGTGACCCAGTCCAATATCTCAAAACGATGCATTCCCTGGACGATCAACTGCATCACGCCTTCGTTTCGCATCATTCGCTTGATGTTTACTAACGTGCCGATCGTGTAAAGATCGGACGGCTTAGCATCGTCGCCTGTAACGTTTTCGGTTTTTGTGGTGATACACGCAAGGAGCTTTTCCTCGGTTGCGAGAGACGATTCGACGGCGCGCGTCGAGCGCTCGCGGCCAACCGCAAGCGGCACGACAGTTTCGGGAAACAAGGTCGTATTCTGCAGCGGCAGAACCGCTATCTCAAACTCCATCGGCAGTTTGACCTTGGCAGTTTCAAATGGGTCAATACTTTCTCTATCGGCCATAAATTTCTCTATATCACGCTTTCCGCAAAGTAATTATCAATAAACCGTTCTCAAACATATGCTCGATCGTCGCGCCTTCGATAGGCGACGGAAATCTCAGCGTCTTTTCAAAATTGCTGTAAGTGATCTCCATCTGCTGATAAGAAATCCCGCTGGCGCAAGAGCGGTCCTTGCGACAGCCTGCAATATACAAAGTGTTTCCTTGAATATCGATCTCGACCTCCTCAGCCGAAACGCCCGCAAGTTCGACCTTTACGACCCAACCGTCCGGCGTTTGATAAACGTCAGCCGCCGGATACCACAAACGCCCCGAGACCTGCGCCTTTTTTGACGAGCCGGTAAATTGGAATAAACGATTGGTTGATTTTGCCACGATATCAAAATGATTGCGCTTATATGCTGTGAGCGCAAGCAATTGGATGAAACAAGCAAAAAAAAATGGTTCGCGAATTTCGCGAACCATTCAAGAAAGAATCATGATGCTTTCAGTTCTATTACCGGCGGATAAGTACTTCGCTATTTTTAGACATCTGATTTGGTGGGACTCGATTATATTTTATGGCCTTTCGCTGCTGTTTATTTAGGTACATCATCGCGTCTGCTTTTGCGATCGTGTTTTCAAGGTCCTGGAGGTCTGAAAAATTCTCGAATGCATGTGAAACGCCGATCGTCAGCGGCTGGTCTGCTCCAACGACGTCTACATTAGTCAGCAATCTTTCCATTCTCACCATTCGCTGATATGCCACTTGTGCATCCAGGCCGATCATGATGACGAAGAATTCATCGCCGCCCCAGCGAAAGATCAGGTCCTCGCCCCTGATCACTTCGCGGATCGCCCGAACCACGTTTCGTATTGCTGCATCTCCTACCGCATGTCCATACCCATCGTTGATGTCCTTAAGATCGTCAACATCGAAAAATCCGACGCAGCCTGCAACTTTCTGATTCGTATCACTCTGGCGTTTTAGATAACCGTGAAACGCATGACGATTGAGAGCCGCGGTCAGTGGGTCCATATGGGCTAGCTCTTCGAGCCGTTGGTGGGCGACCTTGAGTTTTTCGTTCGCAACTTTGGCGTCGGTCAAGACTTGTTCGAGAAGAACGATCACCATTCCGAATCCGAGCAGTATCTGAAGCGTAAGATCAATGACCGAATTATACGAGAGATAATCGGTGTTTATTATTAAATATTGGCGTGCGGTAAAGACGACGAAATATTGAAAAAAATCTACTATCAGAAGCGCCTGCGCAACAAGCATAACGCGCCACCCGAACGTATTTAATTTTGTTCGCCACAATGCCAGAAACGCAACCATGAAAAAGCCCGCCAGGATCAGTGAATGAACATTGAAGACGAGGTTGAAATCATCTCCGAGAAACGGCAGGCCAAATGCAACAAATATGAACGGCAAAACAAACAGTTCATTCCGGATCCGCATATCCTCGTTTCCGGCCAGGCTCCGGCAACCAGCCACAAGTAAAAATCCGAAGATATATTCGTTCAGGAAATACAGGCTGAATAACTGGATCGAGTACTCTTCATAGCTAAAGGCTAGACGGAGGCAGAACAATGCGAACGAAAGGAAAAGCCATGCATTTGTCCAATGCTTGAGAGCGACCACATTGATCGAGCGGCGCAGAAAAAGCGTCAGCAGCGTGATCAGAGAAACTCCTGCTAATTGGATGATGAGGCCTATCTTCGAGTCCATATATAATCGGCTTGGGTTTTAGGTCTGTCGTAAATCGCAGGAAGGTGGGCGATAAAAGTGCGATAGCAGGGAGCGCCACATACAATTCTAATACACAATCAATGTTCACGTCTATAAATTTTTACTTAATATCAACCATAATTAACTCTTTGAGTGGAGTTGCTGTCATAGTGGAAAGATTTATGCACATAAGTCTTGCCAAATTATTGCCAATCAAGTTAGATTGAATATCATGTCATTTTCACTCCATTATCGCGTGAAATACAAGACTATCTTTATCTTACGGAGAATGTAATAAATGCCCACATCGATTTGTCCCGAATGTAGTGAAGAAGTATTCGTCGATGCCGAGATCGAACAAGGCGACAGCGTTTCGTGCGACGAATGCAGCGCAAAACTTGTCGTTGTTGGTTTGGACCCGATCGAACTCGACCTCTATGACGAGTCTCACGATGAGGGGCACACGATCGAAGATGACTTTCACAGCTACGATTACGATGATGACCGTTATTAGCGTCCGCGAAAGACTTACACGTCGTTGACAAACATCGGTCATTCTGACCGCCACACCGTCAATTTGACTGCTCGTTTAGACAGAACTTTTTAGCAATTGCATTTATTTCCAATGTTTTTCGTATCACCGGCGTGCCTGATTATGGCACGCCGTTTGTATTAGGTCTTGCTGAGACTGTGTGTCGAATGAACAGTCTCATGAGCGAAACTGCACGGTGACGCTCGCCACCACAATGGAGACTTTAGCGATAAACAAATATCGAGCACCGACTTTAGTCTTAATGGGATTCTTGTTTCTGTTAATTCTGGCTTTGTCGGTTTTTGCAGGAGCTTCGATCATCGAACTTCCGTTTTCGGGTTTGATAGCTCTTATAACAGCGATCATTGTTTCTGCATTTGTAAGCAGATTCCAACTAAGAATTCCTAGATCGGAGGCGGTATTGCCGTTGCCCATCTTGTTTGCTTTCTGGGGAATCTTGTGGTGCGGCGAGGCAAGCGGGCTTATTCTCGGACTGCTCTCAACAGTCTTCACCGTTTGGTCATCGCGAAAAAACAAGAATATTGATGTTGCCGATGCCTGTGGGATGATCACGTCAATAACCGTTTCCATTCTCTTTTTTTCCTTACTTTTTCAAGCCGCATCAAATGCCGGAGCCCGGCCTGGCGGACTCGATCTCTACATAGTAAACCTGATCGCAGGCGGTTCACTGATGGTTGCCGGCATGTATGTCTTGACAAGACTGGGTTTAGGAATGGTATTAAATTTGTTAGAAGGTGCTGCTCAATCCCGGCAATCGTTAATGAGATGGCTTGGAGAGCAGGGCTTGGGCGGTATTTTCACCGCTTTTGTCAGCGTTGCGACTTGCCTGCCATTCTCTCATTTCGGCATTGAATTTGGCCTTGTGATCGCCCCCTTAGCAATATTTGCAAATCTCTCCTACAACATACATATAAAGCGTCTGGATCAGAAAACCAAACAAATTTCCGAAGCCAGCCGCATACATTTGGCAACGGTCGAGGCGTTGGCAACCGCCATCGACGCACGCGATCAGGTTGGTCTGGGCCATGTGCAGCGGACACAAATTTATGCCATCGGCATCGGCAAATTATTAGGTTTGGGCGAATCTGATATAAATGCGCTCCGCACCGGAGCGCTGCTGCATGACATCGGGAAGCTTGCGGTTCCCGATCATATACTAAACAAGCCGGAAAAATTAACGGCGGCCGAATTGGAGAAAACCAAGATCCATGCCCTAGTCGGATCGTCAATTTTAGAAAAGATCGGCTTCGACTATCCCGTCGTGCCAACTGTCAAACATCATCACGAATGCTGGAATGGAAGCGGTTACCCAGACGGATTAAAGGGTGATGAAATTCCTTTGACCGCCCGGATACTTTCTGTTGCAGACGCTTACGATACGCTTCGCGGTGCCCGTCCATACAGGCCGCCAATCCCAAGAGATCTGGCTAGGCAGATCATTCAGGACGAAGCCGGTGCTCGCTTCGATCCAGCAATTGTCCGCGTGTTTATCAAGAACTTTGCCCGGCTTGAGCGCGATATCGATGCTCACGGCCTTTCTTACACATTGGATGAAAACTTCAAACCGGAAAATGAGCCAGGCAATCAGCATTACGCGGAACAGATCAAGCTGGCAAACCGCGAGGTTTTCACGTTGTACGAACTGGCCCGCGAGTTTAGCTCCTCCGACGATTTCCAGGAAACTCTCGGACTGTTCACCCAAAAGATCGGTGAATTTGTGCCGTTCACCACTTGTGCGGTATTTCTCCTTGACGAAAAGAAAAAATACGCCAAAGCAGTTCATGTCGCGGGCGAGCATTCCACGATTCTGACGTCGCAACGTATCAAGATCGGCGAGGGAACAACCGGCCAGGCTCTCAAAACAAGAGAAACTGTGCTGAACGGTGATCCGCATCTCGATTTTTCATTCTTCCATCTCGATCTGTCCGAACATTATTCCACAATGGCGTCCGTGCCTCTTATCGCGGACGAGGAGTTGATAGGCGCCGTTTCTATCTATACGAACGATACGGCGGGCTACGGCGAGGAACATTTGCGCCTTCTCGAAACGATCGCCAAGATCGCTGCCGAGGCCATAGACAAATCTCAGGAACATGACGAAGCAAAAACCAATGCTCTCACAGATCCGATGACCGGTTTGCCAAACGCCCGAAGCCTTCAGATACAGTTTGAGAAAGAGGTTGGCCGCGCAAGCCGTGCTGGCAATAGTTTCCAACTGCTGATGCTCGATCTCGACGGATTTAAAGCCGTAAATGATTGTTTTGGACACAAGATCGGTGACGACATGCTGATCGAGGTCGCAAAAGTGATTCGCGAACAGCTTCGCGATTACGACTTCCTCGCGCGTTACGGCGGCGATGAGTTTGTCGCCCTGATCCCCGACACCAGCCCGGAGGACGTATTAGATCTCTGCCAGCGAATCGAGACAGGCGTTGCAAACTGCAAACTGCATGTGCAAAATGACACCTACGCCTCTGTCGGTGTGAGCATAGGTTCTGCGGGCTACCCGGTACAAGGGGAAACATTTGACCAAATGATCGTTGCGGCAGACCAAGCCATGTATCGCAGGAAAACCAGACGACGGCTTGATCCCGGCAACTTACTGATCAGCGGCCTCAATCTTGGGCCTAAAAAATCTCCCGCATCTCAACATGACGACAAAGACGGCCTCATCGTCGAACTGGACGAAACGCATGTCATGGCCTCGAACGCAGTGAATTAACCTTCGTTGTCCGCTGCTCCAACTATCAAAATTGATTTAATAACATCGAACGTTAATACCTTGTTGCCCCAAAACATCGCATTGCGGTTTAATTATCGGTATATGGCGAAGACTCAAAAGGAACTCGCATTTCTGCGTGACCTATACATTCAGGACGAATGGACGCGGCGGTTTACCGACCTGGTTGACAAGCATATGGATCTGCGGGATTCCGAGAATATGCTTTACATCAATGCCGGAACCGGAGGCCACGCGCTTGCGATAAATGAGCGGTTTGGCGAGAAGACTGATATCTTTGCGAGCTGCGAGGACGACGATATGCTCGTCATCGCCCGCGACAAAGCGGCGGCGATAGCGTCGGATGTCGATTTTTCGACAATCCGATTTGAGGATGACGCATTTGACGCAGTTTTAGCGGATGCTACTTTTGTTCGTCCGGCAGATCTTGAATCGTTTATTGAGAACACGCTCCGGGTATCGCGAACAGGTGGTGACATAGCGATCTTCTTACCGACGGCAGGCAGCTATGGCGAAGTTTTTTCATTGATGTGGGAAGTCCTCTTTAACGAAGACCTGGCTGACCACGGCGCTGCAGTCGAAAAACTTGTCGCCGAACTTCCGACCGTTTCATATATCGAGGAGATCGCCAAACGTGAGGGCCTCGTGAATATAAACACACAGAGCTCCGTCGAGGTTTTTGAATACGAAAACGGTGGGGAATTTATCGCATCGCCGCTAGTTGATGATTTTCTGATGCCGATCTGGCTCGAAATGCTTGATGACGAAGAAAAAGAGCGAGCCGTAAAGCAGCTCGCTCAGTTGATAGATGCCGAGGACGGCACGCTGTCGTTCAGATTCTCGGTGAAAGCGACGCTTTTGACCGGAGAGAAGAATTAGCCTTTAATTTGCTTGATTTGCTTCTGCCCTGCGGCGCATTTCTTCTTCGAGAGCTTCGTCACTGACGGCCGATACCTGTGGCGGGGCGGCTTTTGACGATAGCTTTTGTGCCTCGGCCTTTTCTTCTTCTTCTGCCTCGCGCATGCCTTCTTTGAAAGCCTTTCGCGATTGACCGAGCGATTTTGCCAATTGAGGCAGACGTGTCGCGCCAAAGAGCAGGAACAAAACCGCAACGATCAATAAAATTTCTGTTGTTCCGAAGTTCATATGATTAAATCCTCATGTTTCTGTTCACCCAAAATCTTTCTGGACACATAATACCGCTATTTGCAGTAAGTTTCACGCAGATTTTGATTGCTTTGTCTTAAAACGGTCCATCGCCTCGACCAAAGCCGACGAAATACCTTTCTCTGAAACGGAATGCCCAGCGTCCGGAACAACGACAAACTCGGCCTCGGGCATCGCTTTATGCAGTTCCCAGGCGGAAGTGATCGGGCAAACAACATCATAACGGCCCTGAACGATGACCGTCGGGATGTGGCGAATTTTATCGACGTTTTCGAGTAGATAATTCTCGCTCGGAAAGAACGAGTTGTTCATAAAGTAATGACATTCGATGCGGGCGAGGCTCAGGGCCTCGTGCTCTCCTTCCCAATGTTCCATTAGGTCCTTGTCGGGGTAAAGTTTCGACGTCGAGCCTTCCCAAACGCTCCATGCGCGTGCGGCTGACAAACGAACGCTTTCGTCATCGCTCGTCAGGCGTTTGTGATAAGCAGTGATAAAATCGCCGCGCTCGACCTCGGGAATTTCGTCGCGGTAGCGTTCCCAGTAGTCGGGAAATATCTCTGACGCTCCGTGTTGATAGAACCAATCCAGTTCTTTCTTTCGTGTCAGGAAGATGCCGCGAAGGATCAAACCAAGACAGCGGTCAGGATGCGAAACGGCATAAGCAAGGCTCAGCGTACTTCCCCACGAACCGCCGAATACATGCCATTTATCGATACCAAACTTCGTGCGGAGAGCCTCAATATCATTGATCAGGTCCCAGGTCGTGTTCTCGCGTAATTCGGCGTGCGGCGTTGATTTGCCGGATCCGCGTTGGTCGAAAAGAATGACGTGATATACGGCCGGATCAAAATACTGCCGGTACAGCGGGATCAGGCCGCCGCCCGGCCCGCCGTGAAGAAAAACGACTGGAATTCCATTCGGATTGCCGCTCCGCTCATAATAGATCGTGTGAATGTCCGACACGGAGAGCATTCCCGAGTCAAAGGGTTCAATTTCGGGGTAAAGATTTGCCATAAATTTGATGATAACTGAATTCCGTTCCTCATCCTAGATGAGTTGGGTAGAGCGCTTTAGAAAGTTGTCGTGCCACAGTTGAAAAACGAGCAGCGTCCAAAGCTGTTTATGGTGGCTGGCGATGCCGTTTTCGTGCTCGGCGATCAGCGCTTGAACGTGATCCGGTTCGAAAAGTCCCTGATCTTTTAGCCTTTCGGGTGCAAGCAGGTCGTGCATTAGCGGATTCAAACGGCCCTTGAGCCACTCGGCGATCGGTACCCCAAAGCCCTTTTTCGATCGGTTCAGGATCGATCTCGGGAGCAAGCCCTCGACCGATCTTTTCAAAATATACTTGCCCTTATTTCCGCGAAGTTTGTAATCGAGCGGCAAAGATGCGGCAAACTGGCCGATGCGTGGGTCAAGGAATGGTGCGCGCGTCTCGAGGCTGACCGCCATTGAGGCCCGGTCAACCTTGGTCAAAATATCCTCGGCCATGTAGAAGTTCATGTCGAGGTACTGCATCCGCTCGATCTCATCCTGTGCGTCGCAAATATCGAGCAGACTTCGCGGCCCCGCATGGATGTCGCCTGATGTATGTGCGAGGACATTTTCGGTCAGAAGCGGTTTTTGCTCGTCTATTGAAAAAGATCCGAACCACGAATGATGACGCTGAATCGTATTATAATTCGCAGATTTGACGAAGCGTTTCGCTCTGTATTCAAATGACAGGTTCTTTGTCGAAACAGGCAGGCGGTAAACGACAGGCTCGATCAAACCTGACCGCAAAAATTGCGGGATCGAGCTATACGCACTCGCCACCTTGTGACCAAAATACATCGGATAACCTGCGAAGATCTCGTCACCTCCGTCACCGCCAAGAGCGACAGTGACATGCTTGCGGACAAAGCGCGCAAGCAAATATGTCGGTATCAACGAGCCGTCCGAAAGGGGTTCGTCGAGCCAAGTGCCTATCTCGCCGATCAGATCACCTGCCCTTTCGGCGCTGAGAATTTCTTCGTAATGGTCGGTGCCAAGATACGCGGCGACCTCGCGGGCGTATCGCGATTCGTCGAACGAATCTTCAGAAAATCCGATCGAAAATGTCTTGACCGTGTCGGTCGCGTGCTGCGTCGCAAACGCGGCGACCGTCGATGAATCGATGCCGCCTGAAAGCAAAATGCCCAACGGCACGTCGGCCACCAAACGCATTCGCACGGCGTCAGAAAGTAAGTTGCGAAGCTCCGACGCAGCCTGTTCCAGCGACGGTTTGTATCCGTTCTTTGAAAACGAAACATTCCAATAACGGCGTGTTTTAATCTCGCCGTTCTCGACGGTCATGATGTGCGCTGCCGGAAGTTTGCTTATACCTTTGTAGATAGATCTCGGAGCCGGAATGTAATCAAACGAGAGATATTGTCGCAAAGCGTCGAGATCAAGTTCCGCCTTGACTGAGGGATGGGCGAGCAGCGCCTTCGGCTCGGAAGCGTAGATCAGTTTGCCGTCAAAAATGCCGTAATAGAGCGGTTTTTCACCGTAACGGTCGCGTGCGATAACGAGGCGTTTCCTGCGTGTATCCCACAGCGTGATCGCAAACATCCCGTTGATATGATCGACAAAATCGTCGCCGTATTCCTGGTAAAGATGTGGGACGATCTCCGTGTCGGTCTGCGTCACGAACTTGTGGCCTCGTTTCTCAAGATCGGCTTTGACCTCGCGATAATTGTAAAGCTCGCCGTTCATCATTACGACAGTGCTTTTGTCCTCGCTGTAAACCGGCTGGTCTCCAGTATGCAGATCGATGATCGACAGCCGCCGCATTCCGAGCGCGACCGTTTCATCCATCCAGATGCCTTCGCTATTGGGGCCGCGATGCACGATGGTCTCACACATCGAGTGTAGAACGGCTTCGTCGTTTTGAGACAGTTTAAGATTTATCCAACCGGCAACTCCGCACATAAGAAATATTAACCACAGATAAACACAGATGGACACAGATAAGAAAAATAAATCTGTGTTTATCTGTGTGCATCAGTGGACTATTCAAATCCTATCCTTTCCCGCACGGCATAGATCGCCTTGTCCTGCGATTCGTGGTATGTCCG
>CAZUEI010000050.1:0-10229 GCA_964618985.1 uncultured Chloracidobacterium sp. | reverse complement strand
AGCCAGGCTTGCTGAGAGTAGTTGTTTACGGCCCGATGCCGATCGATGAGAATGGCGTGCTTCTGAATCTGAGGTTCAAGGCTGTCAGTGCGGCGGGTTCTATTTCACCGTTGACGTTTGAGCGGATAATGTTCAATGAAGGCGAGCCGCGGGCGACTGTGGCCGACGGCCGGGTCGAACTGTTCTAAAGCGCGCAGGCCCCCACGTGAGTAAGGGCAGTACACTCAACGTTGAATGTACCGTCCTTACTGACGTGCGGACTTATGCAAAAACTTTACTGCCCGGGGGAAGGTGATGCAGCGGGTTCTGCGTCCTGTTGGTCACGCTTTTTCAGTTTTGGAGGGCCGCTGTCAGGGATTGAGCTTGATTCGCCATCAACTGTGCCGGAGGCATCAGTATCCTGCGCATCGGGTTGGCGCTTTTTGAGCGTTGGGCGGCTATCGTCGCTTTGGTCGAAGTCGGTGGTGATACCGGCTTTCGCGTTTGTGAGTTTGAAAAGATGATTTTTCACTCGCTGAAATTCCGACGTGCTGATGACGTATTCTTCCTTTTCGGGGAAGCGAGTGACCAACTGCAGGCTTGTGTCGCGGCGATCGGTCGATTGCGGATGGGTCGAGAAAAGTTTGGAAAGCGTGCCGGGCTTTTTCTTGTTCTGCGATGCAAGTTTTTCGAACATGGTTGACATCGCCGTTGGATCATATCCCGAAGCGTAAAGATACTGCACCCCGAGATTATCGGCTTCCACCTCGGCTCCGCGCGAGAATTTGAGTCCGGCGAGTCCTGCCAGAATGCCGCCGCCGTTTTGCAGCACGCCGCTGACTATCGCGCCGCCAAACAAAATACCGGCCAGCGCCGCGTAATTAATAAACGCGCCTTTGCCCTGATTTTCCATCGCATGGCGTGCACAGACGTGTGCGATCTCGTGGGCCATGACGCCGGCGAGCTCGGCTTCATTATCAGCGGCGAGGATCAAACCCCTGTTGACAAAAAAGAAGCCCCCCGGCAAGGCAAACGCATTCACCTCGTCACTGTCGATGACCTTTATCGTAAAAGGGACTTTGGCGTCGGAATGGAGAACGATATTTTGCCCAACGCGATTGATGTATTCGGTTATAACGGGATCATCGACGAGCTTAGCCTGCTGTTCGACTTCCATAGCGATCTGGCGGCCGATCTGCATTTCCTTTTCCCTTGAGCCGCCTAGCCAGCCAAAGAATTTGTCCGTGCCCTTGTTAATATTTCGCTTGCCGATCTGAGACGGGTCTTCTTTTGAACTAAGAGGGGTCTGAGCTGTCGGCGTTGGAGCAGCTTTGGCAGATTTGTCCGTCTTATCTTTTTTGTCCTTCTTTTCGTTTTTGGCCGCCTCCTTTGGCTGCTCCTGGGCGAAATTAGCCGTCGGCATTGCAATTGCGCTGAACCAAATACTCGCAACCAACAAAAAAGAGCCTGATCTTTTAACAAATTCGTTCTGCATATTGCCTTTCAACCTCAACCGCAAAAAATAATAAAAGCACGCCCGTATGATGCCGCAAAGCGGGAATTAGTTGTGATTTTGACAAAAAATATCCACAAAAACCAGCATAGCAATAATTTGCAAATAAAAGTTATTCTCAGATAGGCAAAAACTTGTTAAAATATTAGAGGTCAGGTTCCGAGCCTGCTCGTCTCCCTCTGGTTTTCCCGCAAATTCATGAAACGATTAGATCAAAAAGTAAAAGACATTGTCGAGGTTCGCGCACTGCCCGGCTTGACCGATTTTTTGGCCGATCCCGCAACAACGCTCAAAGGCTACCATTTTACCGATATTACCGCCGATCTGATGGCAAAGTGGATAGGCAAGATCGCCGACGTGAAAAAGGGCCGCGGCGCGGCTTTTGCTCTCGCCGGCTTTCGCGGTGTCGGCAAAAGCCATTTTCTCGCAGTACTGAGCGCGATAGTTTCGCAGCCTGAACTTCGGACGAGGATCTCCGATACGCATGTGATGTCAACCACCCAGCGCCTGTCTCGCCGGCACGGGATGGTCGCCCACCTGAAGCGTGGTTCAAGCGATTCGTTATTGTCCGAACTTAAAGCTGCCATCACAGGAGTAACCGGAAACAAGGTACTTAGCGATTCGCTAAATGAGATATTGCTGGCCGCCGCCGACAAGAGCGGCGACATGCCGCTTGTTCTGCTGATCGATACGGCATTGGGGCGCGAGACGAGAGTGACGCGCGATGACGGCGCGCTGTTGAGCGATATTGCAGCAGCGGCTGTCATACACGGAATTTTTGTCGGGATCGCTCTCGATGACGACATCGCAGGCGCGGACGGATTGAATTCATCTATCGCGAGCAATTTTAAGATCGATTATCTCGATCAGGAACATCTTTATAAGGTCGTGGATGCGCATGTTTTTCCAAAAAACGAGCACCTGCGGCCTATTTTGCACGATATTTACGAAGATTATCGCAGAGTTATGCCCGGTTTTCGATGGAGCGAGCACCGGTTTACGAGCCTTTATCCGATGCATCCGGCCATTTTGGAGATCGCTCCGTTCGTTCGCCTCTATCTTCAGGATTTCGCGCTTCTGGGGTTTGCCGTAGAAGCCGGGCTGCGAATACTTGGCCGTCCGGCCAATTCGCTTATCGGGCTGGAGGAGGTATTTGACAGCGCTGAAACTCGCTTGCGGCACGTTCATGATCTAAAAGAAGCTTTTGCAGCGTATGACTCTCTGAGCCGCAGCGTAGTTGCCAAGGCCCCGGTTATGAAACGGCACGAGGCCAAGCTCATTCTTAAGGGATTTTTCCTTTTGTCGTTAAACGGCGAAGGCGTGACGGCAACCGAGCTTGCGTCGGCAATGATGATCTATGACGAGGAAAAGCCGGCGGCCGGAACAGTAAGCGTTGTGGCAATGCTCGAGGCGTTTTCAGAAGCGGAGCCAAATGCCGTTTTTAAGTCTGAAAATGCTGATCGTGCAGCGAAGTACGGCTTAAAGATAGGCAGCAGAGAAGATCTAACCAGCGTGTTAACCGAAGCAATCAAAACCGTTACGACCGGCGAGGTTGAATCGGTTTTGAGAAGGCTGACTGCTGAGAAATTTGCCGATTTCGATATTTCCGACGACGGCTCGATCATCTGGGCTACGTGCTACATGGTTTGGCGCGGCGGTGTCAGGCCGGGCGAGGTTATATGGCTTTCCGAAGGGGCATCGCCGCCTGAAACCGTTGACGAATCGCCCAATTGGAAGGTATTTGTCCGCTACGGTTCCTCTTCTGAAGCTGATACCGAAACCTATTCATGGCCTGCCAGCGTTTGGAAACTCGGTGATCTCTCAACGGACGATATTGATACGATCCGTAGATTTCACGTTCTGCAGACAAATAGCGAGCTTCGGGAGAATTTTCGGGATTCGATTTCCACGATGCTTCACACGCATTCGATAGCAGTAGAGAAGATCTGGCAAAAAATATTCCTTGAAGAAAGTTGTCTTGTATCGGGCGAAAATGAATATCATTTCACCGAACAGGCTAAATCCTCATATAGTCTCGCTCAATTGTTTACAGACATGCTCGAGGATCAGTTGGACAAGCAGTTTCCTGCTCACCCCAATTTTTCAGATGTCCTTGGCGCAAATGAAGTTTCTTCGTTGACCGAGCACTTGTTTAGCGGGACGGGAAGCAATAATCCTGAGATCCAAAAGCTGGCGGCCAGTTTTGCATTGCCGCTTGGCTTGGTATATGACAATGCCGGAGTGTTCTATCCGCTTCCGGCCGAGGATCTGGCTGGTTCCACTATCGTTAAGGCAGTTATCGACTTAACTCAACTCGACAAAGCAGATGTAATTCCATTGAACGAGTTGTCATTGCGTATGCAGGCAGCTCCGTATGGGCTGACTCAGGAGGCGCAGCATTTAGTACTGGCCGCGCTTGTAGCACAACGGCAGTTTGAATTTGTTACGTCGAGCGAGAACCGCATCAATCATCGCTCATTAGATCTACAGATCATCTGGGAAGACATTGTAGGCATTGCAAAACAGTCCGGCGAGGCATATTCCGGCGAGAGGCTGTCGATGTGGGTGAGGCTTTTGACGGGAGACTCTTCCCTTGATGCTCTGAAACCTGCTGAAGCTCGCCTAAAAGTCATCGACGTGCTGTCAGATTGGTTTGCCGAATGGCAAAGAACAAATCCGGTTGCGCAGTTTGAAGCACTGCCTGACGAGAAGCTGAACTCAAAACTTTGGCGCACGGCTTTGAATGTGAAAAAGACTTTTAGTCTTGTTGCTGAAACGATCGACGGGTTACTCCAGGACAACGTCAAGCTGGATAAGTGTCTGCAGACTATCGCCGACGTATTTGCAGATTCGGAAGACGAGTTTGAGAGTAAGCAGAAAGACCTCGTGACACTTCGTAAATTTATCAACCTGTCCGTCGAACTTGATGAGATAAACACATATCTTGCACTGTCCGAACCGACGCATGAGCCAAAAATCGAAGAACTGCGAGCTTATTTAATGGATCGGATATTCGCCATTTCTTTTGATCAACAAGATTCCGCACTCAGCCAAGTCAGGGAAGTGTGGCTTAAGTTCAAAGATCTTTACTCAGAATTTTATGCCGAAAAGCATGATTCTGCGATTGTCTCGGGTCAGGATAACAGAAAACTCAATGAGCTACTAGGTAGTGACCTTTGGACCACGTTTGCGGCTCTTTCGGAAATACCATGGTTTGGACGGCACGATATGGAAATGGCAATGGCTAAGATACGCGAACTGCGGGTAGCGGCATGTGATGCCGACGTAAGGAAAATACTCGCGATCCGGCCGTTTTGCGATTGTTCATACAGGCTTACCAATGCAGCTGACAATGATGTCCAAATTGATGATCTGGCATATACCGTCGCCCAAGGTACTGATTATTTTCGTAAGAAGATACTGGCCGAACAATCGGCGCTTTATCTTGCGCTGGGCGAGATGAGCAAAAGGAATCAGGGTCACGAAACGCTGACGAATGTAAAGGACCTGATTCCAGCTCTTGAAAACATTGAGGATTTTCCCGCTCTAGCTTCGTCGCAGATACACATCCTTAAAAATGCAACACGCAAAATGGACATGTCCGGCTCGCTACATACCGACAGGCGTCGTTCTCCGCTCAAATCCTTTATCGGATTTCAACCTGACGATTGGCGGGAACTCGAAAATGAGTTGGACAATCTGACGGATTTTCCAACTCTGAACCCATAAAGGTAAGCTGGCGATTTTTTGTCAAAATATTTCTTAGACCCGCAGGTTTCAAGTTTTGTTTCTTTCGACTATATTTTATCGGTATGATAAGCGTATCGATAATAGGGGCAGGCCGTGTCGGCGGAGCACTGGCTATCGCGCTTCCGAAAGAACAATATTTGATCGAAAATCTGATCTTTAGAGGCGATTCGCAAAAGGCTGAGGCGATTGCTGAATTGTCGGGTGGTTCTTTAGTCTCCGGTCTCGAAAATATATCTGATATCGCTTCTGAAATAGTATTTATTACAACTCAAGATCCATGGATCGCGGCTGTTTCGAAAGAATTAGCCCCAAAATTATCCGGCAAGCCATTTGTTTTTCATACCAGTGGAGCGCTTTCGTCAAAAGTGCTGGACGATCTGAGTGCTATCGGCTGCAAAACAGGCTCGATACATCCGCTCGTTTCGGTGAGCAGCTCGGAAGCGGGGCCGGAGCGTTTTAAAGGCTCGTATTTTTGTATTGAAGGCCAGCAAGATGCTCTCGATCTGTCACGACGGATCGTGACATCGCTTGGCGGAATTCCGTTTTCCGTTGAAACCAATTTTAAGACGCTTTATCACGCAGCAGCGGTGACGGCTTGTGGGCATCTGGTCGCATTGTTCGATGCAGCAGTTGAGATGATGACAAAGTGCGGTCTTTCTGAAAAAGAATCGAAAAAGATACTGCTGCCGTTAGTCAAAAGTACAGTTCAGAACATCGGCGAGCAGAGCACGCCTTCCGCCTTAACCGGAACATTTGCGAGAGCCGACGTTGAAACGTTTGTCGAACACCTGAAAGTATTGAACACGACAGTTTCTGACGAGACCCTTGAGATATACCTGCTTTTGGGCGAAAGGTCGCTTGAGCTTGCGGCAAAACAGGGCGTCAGTCCTGACCGTGTTGATACGCTTCGCACAAAAGTTTCGATAGCGAAATCGAAATTGAAATGGTAGTATCAAATCAAGCGGAAAAGACGGAAATGGCAAGGAAAAAAGAGCGTTTTGAGGTCGAAAAACAGGTGTTTCTTGAGCATATTCAGAAAGCCGGGCTTCGCCGCACCACGCAGCGCGATCTGATACTTGAGACATTTTTGAGTACGGAAGAGCACCTTACCAGCGAAGACCTTTACCGGCTGGTCAGCAAGCATGACCCTACGGTCGGAAACACGACCGTTTACCGGACACTCAAGCTTTTGACCGAGGCAGGCCTTGCACGCGAAGTGCGGTTTGGCGACAACAAAACCTATTACGAGCATCATTACAACCACGAGCATCATGACCACATGATCTGCACCGAGTGCGGTACGGTCATCGAGTTTTTCTCGCCGGACATCGAATCGCTGCAAGATCAAATGGCAGAGAATTTCGGTTTTAAACCGACGCATCACAGCCTGAGGCTTTGGGGTCTTTGTGCTCAATGTCAGCATGCTGAGGGTGAGTTGCATACGACTGCTCCGCCGGGTGCTCAGCCACGAGTAAAGGTCCGGACCGCGATGCATTAATGCAATTGCCGTAATTGGAACATTTCACTGAAAACGGGCGTAGGAATAATTGAATCAGCCTACGAGGCACAAACTATCAAACCCGGAGAGGTGGCGAATATGACAGTCGGAACAAAAGGATCAACAAAGAAGGAAGCTCCCAAAAAGGACAAGTTCCAGGAGGAGTTCAAGGAACTACCCCTTGAAGAAAAGATAAAAACGCTGCTGCGTATGGAGGCCGTCACGCTTGAGGAAACTTTTCGTTATGGCCTCAATGAATCGATGAAAGCCGCTGACAGGCTCGGCGAAGTTTTGTCTGATTTTGGCAAAAGGGTCGAGGCTGAGTTTAAAAAGGCGACGCATCATGATCAAAATGCGTCAGCGAAATCAAAGCCAGGCTCATCCAAAAAGCCGCCGCCTAAAGCTGAAAAAACTGTGTGAAAGAAACCGCCATCGAAAAAAAGCAACCTGTTTCACTAAAAGAAAAAGTGCAGTATTCGCTTGTCTTTGGCGTGATCACGGTGATGCTCTTTTACGCCGGTTTTCCGATCTTCCTACTGTTATTCATTGGCGTTCTGGGCTTTTTTCTCTGGAAGGTCTTTTCTATAGAAACTAAAAATGAAACACGCCAGATCTTTGAGTTTTATCTCTCAGCAAACGAAATACTCCGCGAAGACGACCGCCGCTGGTACGGCTTTGAGATACAGGAAACGATTCAACGCGGCGAATCTATCGTCCGTTCGATGAGTGCTGCGCCGCCTCTTGTCCATTTTGCGCTCGGGGCTCTTTATCAGAAACTCGACGACCACAGCACAGCCGTAAAATATTTGTCGCACGTCTTTGGTGAATCCGTCCCAACGGAATCAGCCATCGTTTACCCGACAAGAGAACTCCGCGAGTACGTCCGCACGCTGCGAAAGATAGAACGCGCTCCTGCGGAAGCACCCTTAACGTCTTCCGCCGTTCGAGGTCTCGAACGTGCCCGAAAGAATAAAGGAAAACAGCTTTTGGAATTCAGCCTTTCGCAACTGAACAACAACACGCTTCAACTTCCTCAGAGCGAAATACGGCCAGAATCTGTCGTTGACCTGACGAAATATCGTGAAACAGACGATGCGAAAGTGACCGAAATCACATTTACTGACGCCAAAGTATCTGCAAACACTGCTACAGAAAGGCCTCTGCGTTTTTCCGAACCTGTCCAACGGCGAAATGCGAAAGCGGCCGACACGGATGCATCAAATGCCGAGCGCAAATCCATATCCGAAGTCCTTCACGATATATACGATAAGAACATCCAATAAAGGTGCTCGACTGGAGCGCAGGCGTCCCGCCTGCAACGACGCAAAGCGGCGTAGCGACTCTTCACGCATATTCACGTAATTTCTTTGCCTCGTGTCATGAGCTTGCTTCGCAATCTAGCAGGCGGGACGCCTGCGCTCCAGTCGTTATCTCAATCCAAAGAACTTCTTGATCGATCCCATGACGCCTTTGTAGGCCTGGATGGATTCGTCGATCGCTGACTGTTGCTGGGCGACGAGCATTTCGCGCCGCTCTTCGATCAGCTCGCAGATGGTTTTGACCAAATCGGGGTTGTTCTCGAATATCGGTTTAAGGGCTTCTTTTTTTATCTGCAAAACTTCAGTTTCTTCTTCGGCGATGACAGAGGCGGTTCGCGGTTCGCCCGTCAGAAGGCTCATTTCGCCGAAGAAGTCATTTGCGGCGAGCTTGCCGATAGTTTTTTGGTAACTATTCTCTGGGATCTGAACTTTTACCGAGCCTCGAAGAATGACGAACATCGAATTTCCTTCCTTGCCTTTGCGGACTATCGCTTCGCCGGGAGCATAAACGCGCGACGCTGAGGCGTTGGCAAGCTGCTCAGTTTCGTCGTCGCCGAGCGGGGCAAAGATCGGGACGCGATTCAGATGTTCGGTATTTGCGTTGACGATCTCTTCGGGCGCGGTTTCCACCTGCTTGGGCGCGCGGTACAAAGTAATAGCGGGGAAGGCGAATGGCAAATTCTCACGCTGAAATACATACCAAATACGCTGTCTGATCAAGGCGTCGGTGTCATTGTGTTTTGAGTAGTCCTCAAGCCAGTATTTCACCTCCCAATCGATCCCATTATCGCCGAGATTTCTTATGCGGACGACTGGCCTGATCTTGGGGGACACATTTTCAACCTGGCGGACCGCATCCCTTACCAATTGAATAGTTCTAGCCGGCGAGTAGTCGTATTCTGTATTAAAGAAAACGATGCGGGCATTCAGATTATTCTTTGGAGCGACCTCAATAGATTCTTTAGCTAAAACCGCGTTACTAATAACAAGGAGCTTGTTTTGAAATGTCCTGATCTTTACACCTCGCCACGACACGCTTTCAACGACGCCGGTCCCGCGGTTTGGGATAGAAACAACGTCGCCGACCTGGAACGGCTGATCGGCCTGCATCGCGATGCCGGCAAAGAGATTGCCAAGTGTTTCCTGCAGGGCAAGACCGACGACGATACCGAGAATGGTGGAGCCAGTGAACAACGGCGTCAATGGAACGTCAGGGTAATGCGTCTGAAAAATAATAAAAAAAGCGACGATGTAAATTATGATCGAGGAAACGGTTTTGACGAGCGACGAGACTTCCGGTTGTTTGGAATTTCGATAAGCCGTTCTCAGGATAAAATACGCAAGGAACCGAACGATGGCGACAACCAGAGCCATCCAGAGAATTACCTTAAGGACGCGGACCGATGCATCGATGGCATTGGCGTAGCTGGTGTTCATTGGCGTCTGAGCGCTTTCGGGAGTGAGCTGCCAGCCTTTTGTGAAACTCAATCCAAAGTTTGGAAGGACGGATGTTTGAAGCCAAACCTCGACAACCGGCAGAGCCAACAAAATCAAAACTGTCAGTCCAACAAATATGATCAGGGAAATAGTTTTCTTTTGTAGTTCAGTCGCAGGCATACGCTTCGCTAAAACATATCAGCAATTGTTTTTCCAATCAACAGCAATGACAGTATAGATACAATGGCAGTCGTTCCTATCGCGAATATGTTATGGACAAACCGATTGCGGTGCTCGCCCATGATCTCAGAGTTATTGGCTAAAGAAACGATCGCGATAAGTAAGATCGGCAGCAGCAACCCGTTTACGCATTGTGTAAACAGCAGCAGCCGTATCTGCGGAATCCCGGGGATCAAAGCAACCACCGCGCCAATTACGATGAGGGTCGTGAAAATACCAATAAATATCGGAGCCTCACGAAAAGTTCTGGACAGTCCCTTTTCAAACCCCATCGCCTCGCTCAGACTATAAGCGGTTGCAAGCGGAAGCACGCCCATCGCAAGCATCGCAGCGCCAAATAATCCGATCGCAAAGAGATATTTTGCATACATGCCGGCAACGGGAACAAAAGCTTCGGCAGCGGTCGCAGCAGAATCGATCGTGGTAATTCCACGAACATGGAGCGTTGCGGCGGCACAGATGACGATGCAGGCAGCGATCATGCAGGCGAAGA
>CAZUEI010000049.1:0-10254 GCA_964618985.1 uncultured Chloracidobacterium sp. | reverse complement strand
AGGAAGACATACATTTTCTCGGTCAGAAAGCCGGGCGAAACGTAGAATTCGGTGAGCAATTCGATATTTGCGGCTGTGACGCCGACCTCTTCTTCGAGTTCGCGGATCGCTCCGGTCAGCGGGTCCTCGCCATTTTCGAGCGAGCCTGCGGGGACTTCGAGAAGATATTTGCCCGTCGCGTGACGGTATTGTCTAACAAGAGCGACTGTTCCATCTTCAAAAACCGGCACGATCACCGCACTGCCTCGATGGACGACGACCTCGCGTTGGTATTCGACATCGCCTTCGCGGATCGTGTCGAGGCGGACGTCGAAGATACGGCCTTTGTAGATACTTTCGGTTGAAATTGTTTCCGGTTTCATGACTTAGGGCCATAGGCAAATATATCATTTTGGTGTGTTTGTTATAGAATACGCGTATGGGGAATTATCGTATCGGACTCGGCGTAACCGGCGGCATCGCGGCGTATAAGGCTGTCGAGGTGATGCGCCTTCTGCAGAAGTCGGGCTGTGAGGTTTCGGTGGCGATGACGCGGCATGCGACGGAGTTCATTCAGCCGCTGACATTTCGCTCTTTGACGGACGAGCATGTGACCGTTGACGATTACGACCCGGCGAATCCCGATCCCATTGCTCATATCAATTTTTCGCAGAATATCGATCTGCTGCTCGTCGTTCCGGCGACGGCGAATATTATTGGCAAGTTTGCGAATGGCCTTGCGGACGATTTTCTTTCTTCGACATATCTGGCGGCGACGGCTCCGGTGTTGATCGCTCCGGCGATGAATACGACGATGTGGGAACAGCCGGCGACGAAGCGAAACGTCGCTCGACTGAAAAGGGACGGCGTGCATTTTGTTGAGCCGGTCGCGGGTGAATTGGCATGCAAGACGGTCGGGACTGGGAAGCTTGAGGATGTTGAGAATATCGTGGAGCAAGCGTTGGGAATTCTTAACGCAAAGACGCAAAGTGGCAAAGACGCAAAGCCGGAAACCGTTGATCTCTCTGAAGACCAAAAACCAAAATCCAAAGACCTGAAGAGCGAACGCCTTTTGATCACCGTAGGCGGGACAAGAGAAGCTATCGATCCGGTGCGGTTTATTTCAAATCATTCGTCGGGAAAAATGGGATTTGCGGTTGCCGAGGCTGCTGCTGAGAGAGGCGCCAGCGTGACAGTTGTTGCGGGGGTGACGACTGTCGATCCGCCGGCGAATGTAAATGTTATTCGCGCGGTGTCGGCGGAGGAAATGTATGACGCTGTCAAAAAGGAACTGGCGAATTCGACAGTTTTTGTCGGCGCGGCGGCGGTTGCTGATTATATGCCGGCACACGCGGCTGAGGGCAAGATCAAGAAAGACGGCCGTGATTTTATGATCCTTGAACTTAAGAAAACGCCGGATATTTTGTCAGAGGTTTCGAAGAAACGTCCTGAGGGGATGCTCGTGGTCGGTTTTGCAGCGGAGACTAATGACGTAGTCGGCTATGCTCGTGCGAAAATGAAGAAAAAGAAGCTCGATCTGGTCGTTGCGAACGATATTACAAAAACCGGAGCGGGATTTAACACCGACACAAATATCGCAACGATACTGACGCATCTTGGCGGTAAAACAGAACTGCCCCTGATGCCAAAACGAGAGATGGCGGATAAGATACTGGATCAGGTAATCAAACTGCGGAAAAAGAAAAAGACTGTTGCTAAATCGGCTTCGTAGGCACTCGAAAATACATTTATGTCACAATCCACAGAGGTCGCCGAATTGATCGCTGATGTCCGCGAGCAAGTGTTGTATTTGCAGGAGCTTGGCGTTGAGACGCTCGATGCGAAAATAGTCGATAAAGTGGAAAACGGAAAGTGGAAAGTGGAAAGTGATATTCCGATCGGAGTCGCTAGGGAAACTACTTCAGCTCTCAGATCTGAAATTCCAAATGCGAGACCTGAGGCCGCAAAGCCGCCGGAACGTCCTGCCGGGCAGTCGCGGCTGGCGTCATTGCCGTCATTACCAAAACGTGCCGCTGCCGTTCCGGTTCAGAGCACAGTACCAAGTGAGATGGAGAATAAGGAAGAAACACTTTTCGATGTAGCACCTGCATTGCCCGAACCGACTGAGACAATTCCCGACATTCGCGCAGAGATCGGCCCGGACTGCACACGGTGCAAATTGAGTACTTTGGGACGCAGTAAGGTCGTTAACAGCGTCGGGAATTTTAATGCTGAACTTATGTTCGTGGGGGAGGCTCCGGGCGCGGATGAGGACGAGCAGGGCGAACCGTTTGTTGGACGGGCTGGACAGCTTTTGACAAAGATAATCGAAAGTATCGGGCTAAGACGCGAGGATGTTTTTATTGGCAACATCAACCGCTGCCGTCCGCCGAAAAATCGCGCTCCTGAACCGGATGAATCAGTCGTGTGCAAGCCGTTTCTAAAACGTGAGGTTGCGGTTGTTCGACCAAAAGTCATCGTCGTTTTGGGCGCGACGGCCGCACAGAATCTGCTTGAAACCAAAGTGCCGATCGGCAAGCTGCGCGGGCAATTTCATGACTATTTGGGCGTCAAAGTGATGCCGACGTTTCATCCGGCGTATTTGCTTCGAGACCCACATAAGAAACGTGAGGTTTGGGACGATATGAAGTTGGTGCGAGACTTCTTGAAGGATAAAGGATGAAGGATAAAGCTAAAACAAGTAGAAATTTGATCCGAAAAGTGCTTTCGATCGTGATGCTGGCGGCGGTTGCCGTCTGCCCGGTTTCCGTGTTTCCGCAGATGCAAAAGGGGAGTTTTCCTGAGATCAAACAGCTTCAGTCGCCGCAGGATCCGAAGCTTGGGTTTATGATCCACGGCGGTGCGGGCTCGATGAAGAAAGGTTCGATGACGCCGGAAAAGGAAAAAGAATATCGCGACAAGCTGGCCGAGGTTGTGCTCGCAGGATACAAGGCATTGCAGGATGGCAAAACGAGCCTTGACGCGGTCGAGATCGCGATCAGGATGATGGAAGATTCACCGCTTTTTAATGCGGGAAAAGGCGCGGTTTTTACCGCCGACGGCAGGAACGAACTTGATGCGTCGATAATGGACGGCAATACGCTGAAAGCGGGTGGTACCGCAGGCCTGCATCATGTCAAAAATCCGATCACGCTCGCTCGTGCAGTGATGGAAAAATCGCCGCATGTTTTGATGTTCGGCGATGGGGCTGAGAAGTTCGCAAAAGAACAAAAGATCGAACTCGTAAAAGAAAAGTATTTTTGGACACAAGAAAGTTGGGATGAATTGCAAAGAATGCAGAAGCCAGACGTAAAAAGTAAAAAGTCAAAAGTAAAAGGTCAAACTTCAGACTTAGGACTTAAGACTCGTGACTCAAAGCGCGGAACGGTTGGGGCTGTGGCACTTGACAGTTTTGGCAATTTGGCGGCGGGAACTTCGACAGGCGGGATGAGCAATAAGAGGTACGGCCGCGTCGGCGATTCGCCGATCATCGGAGCAGGAACTTATGCTAATAACAACACCTGCGGCGTTTCGGCAACCGGTTGGGGCGAGTATTTTATCCGCCTCGGTGTCGCCCGCGACATTTCCGCGTTGATGGAATATCGAGCGATGACGGTGCAGGCCGCCGCCGACGCAGTGATCAAACAAAAGCTGCAAAAACTCGGCGGTGACGGCGGCGTGATCGTGATGGACAAATTTGGCAATATGGCGATCTCGTTCAATACTGAAGGAATGTTTCGGGCATACATCGGACCCGACGGAAAACCTGTTGTTGAGATCTACAAAGACTAGGGGCGTATGCTTTCCGCAGAGATCATCGCGATTGGTTCCGAGCTTCTTACTCCTGAAAAGACGGACACCAACAGCCTTTGGCTTACAGGTCAACTCAACGACATTGGCATCGACGTTAAACTCAAGACCATTGTGGGAGACGACGGGGCGCGGCTCGAAGAAACTGTTCGCGATGCGATGAGGCGTTCGGATATTGTCATCACGACCGGCGGTTTGGGGCCGACCGAGGATGACATAACGCGTAAATTTACCGCAAAGGCATTAGGCCGCGAATTGGTGTATCATGATGACATCGAACAGCATCTGCGTGAGCGCTTTCGTAAGTGGGGACGCGAGATGCCCGAGATCAACAAACGCCAGGCATATATCATCGACGGAGCCGAAATACTGCCAAATCCACATGGTTCGGCGGTCGGTATGTATTTCGAAGACGACGGCAAAATGCTGGCGATCCTGCCCGGTCCGCCGCGTGAAAATCAGCCGATGTTCACGGAACACGTTCTGCCAAAATTAAAAGCGATAGCTGGCGAAGTATATGTAAAACGGCGAATCTTGCGTGTTTCGGGCATGGGTGAATCAGCGGTTGACGAGATCGCCGCGCCTATCTATACAAAATACGCAGATGTGCAAACATCGATACTTTTTAATAAAAGCGAGGTCGAGATACATATCGCCGCCCAAGCAGGTGACGCCAAAGACGCCGCGACGACAGCCGGAAAACTCGCAGATGAACTCGCTGCGGCGCTGGGAAAGGCCGTTTTTTCCACAAATGGCGAAACGATGGAAGAGATCGTCGGCATTCGCCTGAAAGAGCGTGGCGAGACGGTTTCGGTCGCGGAAAGCTGCACCGGCGGCCTTATCGGGCGGCGGTTGACCGATGTTCCGGGCTCGTCAGCCTATTTTATGGAAGGTGCGATCACGTATTCGAATGAGACGAAGATCAGGACGCTGAATGTTGCATCTGAAATTATCGAGAATCACGGTGCCGTTAGTGCTGAATGCGCCGAGGCAATGGCTGCAGGGATGCGAGAGCGGGCCGGAACCGACCACGCGATTTCGGTCACAGGCATCGCCGGGCCCGACGGTGGGAGCGACGAAAAGCCTGTCGGGACAGTGTTTATTGGCTACTCGGGAGCAAAAGGCGTTAAATCGGTCAAGATCGTGCTGCCCGGCGACCGCTACCTGATCCGCTGGCGCGCAAGCCAGGCGGCCCTTGATTTTCTGCGGCGGCAGTTGATTTTATAGTTGCTTTTTCCCGTTAAAAAAACGAAAATTAGCCTAAGTTACGGTTCGCTCACAATTTGTGAAACTTTGCCGCGCGTGCGGCGTGTATTTGTTTCAGCTACCGATCAGATTTAGCAGTTCGTTCAGGTCATTGAATAGTTATGAAAAGATCAATCCACGTCCGGTTTTTCGTCAGTCTCCTTCTTCTTCTTGCCATGCTCTCGCCTACGGCGGCGTTTGCGTTCGGCGACGGTAAAAAGCATTTCAACCAGGGAATGAAGCATGAAGCCGCCGAAGAATGGGACAAGGCGGTGGAGGAATTCGCGCTTGCGGTCTCCGACAACCCCAGAAATCCCGAGTATCGCCTGCATCTTACGCGCTCGCTCTTTAACGCGTCGCAGATGTATATAAAAAAGGGCACCATAGCGGCGAAAGAAAATAACTACGAGGAAGCGTATATGGCGTTCCGACGCGCCTATGCGTTTGATCCGACGAACGAGTTGGCCAGATCGGAAATGGAGCGGATGGTCAGGCTTCAGAGAGAATTGAACGAGGCAACGCCGGGCGACAAAAAAGACCAAACGGGCAAGCTGAAACTGATACCGACCTCATATACCGACAAGAAAGCGGCCGCGTTGCCGCAAATTCCGCAAAAGCTCGAAAAACTGCGCGACCTGCCGTTCCCATCGGGCGTGGATATTCAATTTATTATCAAGGAATTAGCCAAGGACCTCGATCTCAACGTCCTTTTTGACCAGGAATCATTTCGGCAGCCGGGACGTAAGACATATATTGACCTAAAAAACGTTACGGCGGCACGAGCCCTCGACTATATCTTTCTGCAGGAAGGCCTGTTCTTTCAAAAGGTCGGCCCGCGAACGATCATAATTGCGAATCAGACGCAACGGCAAAAGTTTCAGCAGCTTGTGCTGCGCACATTTTATCTTTCTAACGCGGCTCCGAAGGACATCGCCAAGGTCGTGCAAACCGCTATACCGGCACAGCCAGGCCGAAGCCAAACCATTGTTCTTACCGACGACTCCACAAACAGCGTCACGATACGCGACACTCAGGAGAACATACAGCTAATAGGCAAATTGATAGCGTCGTTGGATAAAGACCGGGCCGAGGTTGTAATGGACGTGGCGATCTATGAGGTTAACAAGAGCGACCTTCTACAGTTCGGTAACCAGATCGGAACGCAGAGCCAACTGACGAATATCGGCGGAACGGGGCAGGGGGCAGTCGGGTTCGGAAGTAATAACAATATTCTCACTAACGTACTGGGAGCAGCCAGCACGACGCTTTTACCGACGGCGATTCCGGCCGGGATAATTCTGCCGGCGGCAAATTTGGCCGCATTCCAGAGCAAGAACAACACGAAGCTCGTGGCCTCGACCCAGATCCATGCGTTCAATAACGAAGATTCTTCGGCAAGGATCGGCCAGCGTGTGCCGGTTCAGAGCGCGCAGTTTGTCACTGGGGTTAACAACAATGTCGGCGGAAATGGGGTCGTTTCAAATGTGATCAATTACGAACAGATCGGCCTTACACTCAAATTCAAGCCGCTAGTTTTCCCAAATCAGGACGTTCAGGTTGCGATGGAGATCGAGTCGAAGGATGTCGCAGGTGCGCAGACGCTCCAGCCAACGTTTACCGAACGTACTATCAAAGGAACTGCACGTATCCAGAATAACAAGACCCTTCTTCTGGCAAGCGTCGCGCAGGGAGTTGAGAGCAAGGGTAAGCAAGGCTTGCCGCTGCTGGGGTTGATACCGATCATCGGCAGGCTTTTCACGGCTCCGACGCGGGACAATCGCCAGGTTGATATTGTGATCGCCGTTACACCACGCGTTATCAGGGCTCCGGCCATTTTGCCTGAAGACGAGATCGAGCGTCCGACTGGCAGTCTTGCTGTTCCGACCAACAACTCACTCGAAGCGATGGTGATACAGGAAGAACAGGATGAAATGCTTGCCGCGGCGAGGAGAATTCCAAACTCAACCGAAACGCAGCTTCCGGATCGTCAGGCCGAGGCTCCGGTTTATGTCCGGGCTGAGACTGGAAAAGCTTCTGACACTACATCGGCTGCGAATCAGACCACCGCTGTCGTCACGTCTTCGGCTTCGGCAAATCCCATTCTCAAGCCGATAGACAACAGCGTAAAGACGCTGCAGTTAAACCAGACCTCGGATACGACGAAGATAACACACGCGCCGCTTATTCAGCCGGTTTCGACTGAGCCGTCTGACGTTAAGACAGAAACTTCTGCTGCACCGAGCCTTCAGATCCGTATCGGTTCCGATATGCCTGAAATGAAGGCCGGCGAAAAGATAAAGATACCGGTCATCCTGCAGGGAAGCGGTGCTTTCCGGTCCGGCGTTATAGGCCTTAAATTTGACGAAAAGCGTCTTGCGATTCGTTCGGTCAGCTTTGGCGATGTATTTGGCACGTCACTGGCAAATACTGCGGCCACGCCTTTTCTCAATCAAAACGGAAAAATGTTCGTGTCGCTCTCGGCCAAAGACGAGACCGGCGCAAAAGCCGACGGCACGCTTGCGATCATCGAGATCGAAGCCCTTGCAGATGGAAAACCGGAAATAACCTTTGACCGCGACGTTCTTAATTTCCTGACCATTGACGGCAAGAATTTTCAGGTCAGATTTTAAGATCGTGAAGTTGTTTGAGAAGAAAAATCTGAGTTCGAGCCGCGGCTACAGCCTCCTCGAACTGGTATGCACGCTTGGCGTGCTGGCGGTTTTGGTGATGGGCACGATCCCGATGGCCGAAAACGCCGTCAAGCGTCAAAAAGAGATGAAGCTTCGCGAGGCATTGCGCGATATGCGAAGAGCCATCGACGAATTCAAGCGTGATACATACGGCGCTTGCGCGCAAGGAACCGGAACATCAACAAATCCGACAATACCGGGCGGCGGGGGCGGCCCTACAGATCCACGAAGCCGTGTAATTATCGACGACTGCAAGATATTCGGGATCGATAACATCGACCGTTATCCCCCAACGCTGGAGATGCTCGTTAAGGGCGTCAGGGTCAAGCCGCGTTCTCCAAACCTGAGAGGCGGTCAGGGCTTAGGCGATAACTCGCCGCAGGCTACCGAGATCAATCAGGAAAAGGAGATCAATAAGGTTTATCTGCGAGAGATCCCGGTGGACCCGATGACCGGCGAGAAAGATTGGAAATTCCGATCATCCTATCAAGGAGAGGATTCGGATAGTTGGGATGACGTCAATGTTTTCGACGTCAGATCATCGTCAAAAGAAGAGGCAATGAACGGGGAGAAGTATAGTGACTGGTAAAAGCGACACTCAAAAGGGTTTTTCGTTGCTGGAACTAATGATCGCGATGTTTATCATGATCATCCTGCTTTCCGTCGCCGTGCCGACTTATCAGCGGAGCGTCCAGCATGCCCGAGAGGTCGTGCTCAAGGAAAATCTTTGGCAAATGCGGCGTGCGATAGACCAATACACCGCCGATAAAGGCAAAATGCCAAAGACGATCGACGATCTGGTCTCGGCAAAATACCTTCATGAAAAGCCTATCGATCCGATCCGCAATGAGTTTGAATGGGAAGAGATCCAGGGCGAAGACCCAAATTCTCAGGATGCCGAATCGGGGCTTAAAGACGTTAAGAGCCTTGCCGCGGGCGTTGACAGCGAAGGCGTCGAATATTCCAAGTATTAATTTAACGACAAAATGTTCTCAGCACTAGTACAACCCAATTATCCCAACGCAGCCTTGGGTATCGAAGAGGGCCGGATCACGGCCGTGTCGCTACAGGGACAGGGGCGTGGAAATTTCTCGATCAAACAGGCAGCGACCGTCGATCTGCCGCCGGGGCTGTTAAAGCCAAGTTTTCTCGAAACAAACATCACCAACAGCGCGGAATTTGCAAATTGCCTGCGTGAAACGATCGAAAGTGCAGGCCTGTTAAAGCAAAAACGCTGGTCGGTGGCGCTGCCGAGCAATACGGCCAGGACGGCGATCCTCGTTCTCGACAACGAGCCGGCATCGAAACAGGAAGCGGACGAAATATTGGACTGGAAGGCCGAGCAGAATTTCGGGGCTCCGGCCATAGCGCTTCGGCTTGCAAAGCAAAAGATCTCGCCCGACGCAAAGGGACGTTCGCGTTACTTTGCAACGGCGGTCACGCTTTCGGTCATTGATGAATACGAGACGCAATTTGAAAGCCTCGGCTGGAAAGCCGGCCTTATCCTGCCTCGTGCGGTCGGTGAAGCCAATTGGCTGGCTGACAAGTCTGACAAGTGCGATTCGCTGTTGGTCAGCGCCAACACGGACGGGTTTACCGGACTGTTATTGCGAGGCGATGAACCGGCTGTCGTTAGAACCGTGACTTGTTCTCCGGACGAAATTGATGACGAGATCTACCGGTTATTGATGTTCTATAACGACCGCTTCGGCGGTGAGCAAGGCAACTCGCTCTTGCGGCGGCTTCTTGTCATCGGCAAAGATTTTGTACCTGCTAAAATTCAAACTATCGCATCAGAAGCTCTCGGTCGGGCTTTGAATGTTCTCTCGCCGGAAGATGTCGGGCTGAACCTGCCCGGAAGATCATTTAGCTTCGACGACCTCGCCGCCCCAGCCGGATTAGCCGCTCTCGGATTTAGATAGAACAAAGTGGAAAGTGGAAAACGGAAAGTGAATCTGATAACTTCCCGTTTTCCACTTTCCACGTTCCGCTCCCTTGCACTTTGAAACAAATTCAATGAAAATACCGTAGTATCCAACAACGATGTCGATTCAGGCGATAGCAGTCGAACACATTCAGAAACTCACCGATGGTGAGTTGATCATCAATGCGGTCAGTGGCCGCGTGGACGGCTTTGAGGAACTTGTCCGACGATATCAGCGGCCCATCACGGGCTATGTTTTTCGCATGCTTGGCGACTACGAATCATCGCTCGACGTCACTCAGGAAGTCTTCATCAAAGTTTATAATTCGCTAAATAAATACAGCCCCGAGTATAAATTCTCGACGTGGCTTTACCGCATCGCCCACAATGCCGCTATCGATCACATGCGTCGAAATCCGGTCAGCCCGCAGAGCCTCGAGGCCGAAAATGCCGACGGCACATATCAAATTCAGATCGAAAGCCGCCGGCCTTCGCCCGAACAGGATCACGAGCAAAAAGAATGGAGACACGAGATCGATGCGGTCGTCAAATGTCTGCCCCCGGCGTATCGCGACCTGATCCTGCTTCGTCATTCACGCGACCTTA
>CAZUEI010000048.1:0-10256 GCA_964618985.1 uncultured Chloracidobacterium sp. | reverse complement strand
AATACTCTCAAGCCCGAGAAGAGCTCGCGAAAAGAACGCAGGATGAAAAGCAGATAATAGAGTGGGTAAATACTTTTAGACACGCGGATGTCGTTGTAAATTTATCATCAACGGTAACCGTTGACGCGGCGATCTTTGACAAACCAGTGGTAAATCTGGATTTCGATCCCCAACCGGGGCAGGCGCACCAGCAATTAATTAAGGATGTAAATCACAAATGGAACCACTTTAAGCCAATCGCGGAATCAGGAGGCGTGTGGCTCGTAAACGATTTTGACGAGTTGGAAAATGCAGTAAGAACCTATCTCAGGGAACCTGATTTACATCAGGAGAACCGCAGATGGGTAGTCGAGTATGTTTGCAGATTTCTTGACGGAAGATGCGGAGAGCGGATGGCGGATGCGATCAAAGATTTTGTGAACGTGAAGAAATGACACCATCCACAGCTCAAGTAAAAACGATGGATCGAGCCTTATTAGCGCCTTCTGGGGTTATGGAACGCGTTCAACCAAATGGCGGCCATATAGTTGCAATTGTTCCTCGCGGCGAGGTGCTCAGGAATTTTGAATACTCTGGAACGTTTGAAAGCCTGACAAAGAATGCGAAACTCTCGCTGCTAACCGTATCGCCAACTCCGCAGTTATGCACACAGCTTGAAGAAAAATATGAAAACGTTTTCATATTGAAGGAGCTTGACGAAAGCTGGCTTGTGCGATTTCAACGCGAGATCCTTGATATTGCGCATGGCCGCTGGCTATGGTCCGAGGCCGCGCGGAGGCGCTGGATGCACAGAGATGCTGAAGCCAAAACTATCGCGGAGAAAGTAAAGCGCTCTGTAAAAAAGGTGATCGGCTGTTTATTCGCGAACGATCTGGGATTAGACGTCTTAACAAAATTCGAGCGATTCAGCAGTAGATTGCTTAACTCGTCGGAAGAATACGCGAAACTTTACAAGGAGATCAAGCCGTCGCTTGTGTTCAACGGCTCCCATGTTCACAGCCGAAATGCGATCCAGGCCGTACAGGCCGCGCAGTGGCTGGGAATTCCGACCGCGACCTTTATATTCAGTTGGGACAACCTTACGTCGCAGGGCAGGATTACTTTGCCATACGATCATTTTCTTGTTTGGAACGATGAGTTGAAAGAGCAACTGTTGGAGATGTACGACTGGATCAAACCTGAGAATGTCATTATTACTGGCACGCCTCAATTTGATTTCCATTTTCGGCCAGAGTTTTACCAGG
The DNA here is from genome assembly GCA_964618985.1 of uncultured Chloracidobacterium sp. Classification (GTDB taxonomy): domain Bacteria; phylum Acidobacteriota; class Blastocatellia; order Pyrinomonadales; family Pyrinomonadaceae; genus OLB17. The sequence goes on along the minus strand of CAZUEI010000048.1, from coordinate 9,012 downwards.
ACCGAGACGAATATTGCGAACAGGTTGGAGCGGATCCGAACCGGCCAATAATCTTCTATGCGACAGGAATGCCGAACCATATGCCTGGTGAGCCTGAGATCGTCGAAGGTATAGCCGACATGTTGACAGAGTTTGAGCCGACCGTTCGACCTCAGTTATTGGTAAGGGTATATCCGAAGGATCGGTCGGGACGCTTTGATGAGTTGAAAAGTCGCCGAAAGGATATCCTCTTCCCTACGGTAGCGTGGGAGGAAGAATGGCTCACCCCGAAATACGAAGACTCGTACGCTCTCGTAAACACTCTGCGCCACTGTGCAATGGGAATAAATATCGCTTCAACCGTTTCTTTGGAGTTGTGCATGTTCGACAAACCTGTTGTTAATGTGGGTTATGATCCCAAGAGTCTTAACACCTCTCAGTTTTCATACGCCGACTACTACGAATTTGACCACTATAAGCCGATCATCGAAAGCGGGGCGGTTCCGGTCGCTACGAGCGAGGCCGACATGTTCCGGTTGATCAAGGAGTGCCTGATGAATCCGGCAGATCGAAAAAGTGAAAGGAAGAATTTGATAGAGCAAATGTTTGGCACCACCCTGGACGGCAATTCAAGCAAGCGAGTGGCTAATACACTTTTAAATTTTGCTCGGAACACGAATTATTGTGGATAGGATGGTTAAGCAAGACTAATATGTGTGGTATTGCGGGAACCTACCAGCAGAATGGCAAAGCCATAAATACAAGCATCGCAACCAAAATGGGTTTGACGATGACCCATCGCGGGCCCGATAATTTTGGTTCCAGCCAAACAAAAAAGATCGCGATGGCTCATAACCGATTGAGTTTGTTGGATCTTTCAGACGCGGCCAATCAACCATTTGTTAATGAAAGATATATGCTTGCCTACAATGGTGAGATATACAATTTCCGGCAAATTAGAAAGAGGCTGGAGCGAGAACACAAAATCGAGTTTAGAACAACTTCGGATACCGAGGTTCTATTTTTCTCCTTAATTTATGATGGGATCGATAAGTGCCTACAGCAAATTAAAGGGATGTTTGCTTTCGCGTTTTACGACGAAACAGAGGACAGGCTTTTTCTGGCACGTGACCGAGTGGGGATCAAACCGCTTTATTATTACCAAGGGGGAGATGGTATTTATTGGGCCTCCGAAATAAAAGCGTTCGCGAAATCCCTCGACCTGCGGCCAGATCCTGTCAGAACGCTCTTTGCTGCTAATAACACAGGTGAAAAATCGCCGGAATATACTTTATTCAAAGGGGTACGTTCTGTCAGACCGGGATGTTATATTGAGATCGATTCGAAAAATGAGCCCAGGAATACGGTCTATTATGATGTGCTTGACGATATCGATCAAGACTACTACAGGGATCTGGACGGGCAGCCGACGGCAAGGGTGTTATCCACTTTTGAGAAAATATTTACTGAAAGTGTCGACAGCATGTTGATGAGTGACGTGCCAGTGGGTGCATTCGTCAGCGGTGGAATCGACTCGAGTTTTATATCGTCGGTCGCGTCAAGCTTGAACGCGGACATCAAACTTTTTACCGCAAATGTAGTCGGAAAGTACTCCGAATTCTCAAACGTAGAGTTGTTATCGAAATACTTGAAAAAGGAGGTTTTCGAATACAAATTCGAACCGGAGATGATGCTCCGCGATTGGGTTGATGTTACTTATTTCTACGACGGCCCGATCGTTATCCACGTAAATTCCATACCACTTTCAGGTGTAGCCGGCTTGGCTCGCGATTCAGGCGTCAAGGCCGTATTAACGGGCGAAGGAGCTGATGAGCTGTTTCTTGGCTATCCGGCTCTGTTGACGCGACGATACGAATCCATCGCTGCACTTCCGCTTAAGGCCGTAAAATCTCTCTATAACCTTTCCCCAAAGCTATACCAGTTCTTGTTCCCGGAAAGCCAAAGTCCATTACCGTTCTTGAATCAATTGATACAAGGGTTCGAAGTGCCGCGATTACGTGAAAAAGCAGAGGAGAAGCTACAGTTTTTAAATAATAGAAAGATTAACGAGCAGTACTTAACAATCAATATGATAAGAGAACATCTGGTAACGTTACTTCACCGCAACGACAGGATGGGAATGATGTCATCGATCGAGGCCAGATTTCCGTTTTTGGCTGAGGAAATCGTTAAGTTCGCAGTTAATCTCCCTTCAAGATTTAAGATCGGCAGATCCGGTAGATTTCATAATTATAAGCATCCGTTTTTAATTGACAAATGGATCATCCGCAAGACTGCGGAAAGTTATCTTCCCACTGAATTGGTGAACAAAAGAAAAAATGGATTCCCCATGTTTGGCCACAAATTCCTGAGGATCAAAAAGGGATTTTTTGAGAATGGTTGGATTGAAGAGAGCCTTGGCTTGAGGGTTGACGTTCAGGATTACCTATTGAGTTCCCAAGACCCGTACTTTGTTGCCAAGCTGGCTTCGGTTGAGATCTTTGGTCGGATCTTTGACCATGGACAGTCATGTGAGAAAGTTAAAAGCCATGTACTCGACCATGCGGAGATCATTCCGGGCGGAGTTGGTATTTTTGTTAAAAATAAGTAAACTACAGGGCAAAAGAGATCAAAGGCTACTTACAATTGCGCCATCAAGACATCCGCACGACACAAGGTTGCGAGATCATGGGCACACTTTCATAGATCGGCGGATAATTTATGGTTCGTGAGACTCAATCGAACATTTCAATAGTAACACCGACCTTTCAACGGCCGGGAGAGGTCAGAGGACTATTGGAAAACGTATCCCGGCAATCGGTCTTACCTACGGAAGTAATTCTGGTTGACGGCGCATCAATTGATGAAATAGCCACCGACGTTGTGGTCAAGGAAATTAAGGATAACTTTCCGTTTAAGGTTAATTACATCCGGCATGGTGGAGGAACTGCAATACAGAGAAATGTCGGTATCGAGGCTGCCAGCGGAATATTCATAGCCTTTATCGATGATGATGTACGGCTCGAGCCCGACTTTCTGAAGACGACGATCGAAGTGTTTCTGGATGATCTGGAACACATTGTCGGAGGGGTTGTGGGATATCGCACGAACCGACACTTTGAAATGAATGAATCAGAAAGATGGCGATGGTATAAACGGCTGCGGCTGTTAACGAACTATGAACCGGGCCGATACGATTACAAGTGCGGTTATCCAATTAATAACAATTTGCAGCCGCCCTTCTCCGGCACGAGGCCTGTGGACTTCATGACAACGGCGTGCGCAGTTTGGCGCAGGGAAGTATTCGATTCGGGGTTACGATTTGATCCATTCTTCAGAGACTACGGGGTTCTCGAAGATGCACATTTTTCTTTGAGAGCGGGTCGTAAGTGGAAATTACTTCAATCCGGTGATGCTCATTGCGAAGAATTGCACGCGCCTCACGGCCGAGTAGATAGACGCCGGATCGGGTATAAATCGGTGGTTAATTATTATTTTGTGTTTAGCGACATCGCCGGACCATTGACACTTTTGCAAAAATCCAGATTCTGGAGATTTCAATTATTCGAGTTTTTTCGCGTCGCAATTTCTGCGGTGCGACGCATGAATTGGGACGATGTTTCTGATCTGAGAGGCCGCGTGGTTGGCATAACTAAGATCGTCGCGTGGGGTTTCTTGAAAATAGGATCGACGACAGCCGGGATCGTCTCAGACAAATTATAAATGGCGATGATTCAGAGAGAAGGTGCAAATTAATTCCATAAACGACGAAAGCTTAAGAATACAACGCGAATACGAGCGTAGAGAATCCGAGATCGATCGAGCATTATATGCACCGTGGCAACCGGGCGAGATACTGATGACTTCTGAAAGGAAGCGAATCGCTGCCCGAATGCTCAATGAACATAAAGTGTTCCCCAAGACTGGAGATCGATGCATGGAAATCGGATACGGTCGTCTCGGATGGTTAGCAGACCTTATTTCCTGGGGGGTTAGGGAAACCGATCTGTATGGAATCGAGTTAGACGCCGCAAGATCAGCATACGCGAAGGGATTATTACCCGTTGCTAACTTAAAGGTAGGCGATGCCTGTGAGTTGCCGTGGGATGACAATTCTTTCCAGTATGTAATAGCTTCGACGGTATTCTCATCAATCTTGAATTCAGAGGTGAGAAAATCACTTGCTGATGAGATAACTCGAGTGACTTGCAGGGGCGGAGTAGTTATTATTTACGACCTATGTGTCGACAATCCTGGCAACAAGAGCGTAAAGAAATTGAAGCGTTCAGAAGTTGAAGCAATGTTCCCAAGGTTCAGATGTGATTTTCGTTCGATTACCCTTGTCCCCCCGCTCGCTCGTTATGTCGCAAAATGGAATTGGACTTTATCGACATTGCTAAGCAGCCTGCCGTTTCTTAGAACTCACTTTCTGGGCATTGCCATTAAGGTATGAACGGATCGAATCTCGCTTCTCAATCTGTAGTGGGAGTCTTTAATGAAACTGGCTGTTTTTTCACATAAATATTGTTGGCGGTCAGAGACTTCGCCGACCGGTTTTGTTACAGACGGCGGATTTCCACTACAAATGGAGGCAATTTCTGAACTGTTTTCAAGTACGAATATAGTTGTACCCTGCGGAAACGGTGTCCAAGTTGCCGGCGTGTCCGCATTAACTGGCACTCGGCTTAAGATAGTACCTTTGTCGGTTGTACCGGGCAAAGGAATTAGCCGAAAGCTTGGTATGCCATTTTGGCTTATGAAGAACGTCCGGATCATTTTGAGCGAGATTCGCCAGGCCGATGCAGTTCACACGCCCATTCCCGGCGATGTTGGAACGATTGGAATGCTTTTTGCGCTGATATTGCGAAAACGCTTGTTTGTCCGACATTGTGGTAATTGGCTGGTACAACGAACGATAGCCGAACGATTTTGGAAATGGGCCATGGAATATTTCGCCGGTGGGCGGAATATAATGCTGGCAACTGGTGGGGCAGCCAATCCTCCATCATTACGAAATCCGCATGTCCGATGGATATTCTCGACATCGCTTCGATCAGAGCAGGTGCTCAAAAGCGTACCGCGAAAGCCACCTCGCGACGGTGAACTGCGGATAATCATTGCCTGCCGACAAGAGGAAAGAAAAGGGACCGATAAGGTTATTGCAAGCCTCCCGTTGATTCTCAAGCGCTTCCCGAAAACCTCTCTCGATGTTGTTGGAGGAGGAGCTCTTTTGGACTTGTTGAAAGAGCAGGTTATTAGCCTTGGTCTGGAAGAACGAGTTTGCTTTCATGGCCAGGTAGGACAAGCTCGAGTGGCAGATCTACTTCGGGCCTCGCATATTTTTTGCTACCCTACATCAGCATCAGAAGGCTTTCCTAAAGTCGTCCTCGAAGCACTTTCGGCGGGCCTTCCCGTAATCACCACCAAGGTTTCAGTGCTTCCCCAATTGATGAGATCGGGCTGCGGGGTTTTGCTTGACGATACTACCCCCGCTGCCTTGGTGAATGCCGTGAAAGAGGTTTGCCTCGACGGCGAAAAATATTGTGCGATGTCTGCTCGAGCGATTCAGACGGCTCAGCAATACACGCTCGAAAACTGGCGCGACACCATTGGAGCTGCCCTGCGGGAAGCTTGGAAAGTTACGGATCTTTCACGGAATAACTGAATTTGAAGTACGAGAATCGACGCTAACTCATGAAGGTTTGCTTTATCGCCGGGACCTTGGGGCGCGGCGGTGCCGAACGACAATTGCTTTATATGTTGCAAGCCTTACAGGGCAAGCAAATTTCGGCTAGAGTATTATGTCTAACCCGAGGCGAAGCTTATGAAAAGGAGATCGAAAGGCTGGGCGTCGAAGTCGAGTGGATCGGATCTTCTGAACTTAGAATTAGGCGGTTGATGGCGATAATCAACAACGTTAGGAAGGACCGGGCGGATATTCTTCAGAGTACACATTTTTATACAAATATTTACGCTGCAGCTGCGGGTAAGGTGTTAAAAATTCCCAGTATCGGAGCGATTCGCAGCGATTTGACCTTCGAACTCGCAACGAACGGATTTTACGGAAAATGGCAATTGAAGCTTCCCAAACATTTAATATCTAATTCAAGTTTGGCGATCGAGCGAACACTTTCTCGTGGGGTTTCGCCGCGGAAGATCGACCTGCTTAAAAATGTGGTCAATGTTTGTCCACTTGGCGAAAAGAATACGGACAAAATTGGACAACCTTTGAGTATCTTATTTGCCGGACGTCTTAGCGGAGAGAAGCGTCCGGAAGTTTTTGTAGATTTGGCCGCTCGCCTGGTTCGTGAATTTCCGAAGTCGAGATTACGTTTCGAATTGGCCGGTGACGGCCCCCTCCGGAATCAGCTCGAGAGTTATGTCCTTCAATGCGGGCTGTCAAAACAAGATATTATCTTCCTCGGAGATCAAGCTGATATGAGAACGGTGTACGAACGAACTGATATTCTCGTATTGACTTCGCAGCATGAGGGAACGCCCAACGTGGTGCTCGAGGCGATGGCATATGGAATTCCGGTGGTTGCTACCAGAGTGGGTAGTGTATCGGAAATTCTAGGTGAACAACGTGGGTTAGTCGTCGAAGCGTCAGATCTTGACGGATTGTGCTCCGCGACGAGACAGCTTATACAGGAGAAGGATCTGAGATCCCGTATGGGAAAGAATGGTCGCGATTATGTGGTCGACAATCATTCGCTACCATATTTGACAGAGAGATTGACTGGCATTTATTCGAAAGTATTAGGTGATGGCCAACTCAATGGTTAGGGCGGACACATTGACTTATTCCGAGGCGGTCCCCTCGAACGGCGTGGCTGTAAAGAGGATTGGTTCGCGGGAACGCAAGATAACCATGTTGATCGCTTTTGCCCATCTCCCGTTAGGGGTCTTCTTATATAACGTTGGGCTGTTGGCGATCCTACATCCAGTTGCGATATTTTTACTAGGATTATACTGGGCGGTGAAAAAACGCTACAGCCTCAATAGGGTCGCCCTTGCTGCCGGTTATATCGTAGGAGCTGAAGTGTTATGGCGGATGGCTCATGTCCCAATCTACTGGGAATTTGGTAAATATGGATCCGCTGCCCTAATGATCATCGCCTTACTCACAAGGCGTAAGTTGAATATCCCTAAGCTGCCGCTTGTTTACATATTTGCTCTAATTCCGGCCTGTGTCATCACTCTGACCTCATACTATCCCGAAGAGGCCCGCTGGTCGAGACTCAGTTTTGGTATGTCAGGACCAGTTTTTTTGGCAATAAGTTGTTGGTTTTTTTCACACGTCCGTATCAACGTTCCGCAGCTTCGCCAGCTTTTCCTTGCTATCATCTTTCCGCTGTTAAGTGTTGGTTGTGTGACACTGTTCTACACGGTCACCGTTGAGAATCTCGATTTTGATACAGAATCGAATCTTGTCACGAGTGGGGGATTCGGTCCCAATCAGGTATCGGCTATGTTAGGTTTGGGGCTGTTTCTGACCTTGGGGTGCATAATACTGTTTAAGAACACCAACCGCGCTAAGGCGATACTTGGAACTATCGCCGTGTTTTTCGCAGCCCAGAGTATGATGACCTTTTCACGAGGCGGTATTTATGCAGCCGTCGGAGCGGGAATAGTATTAATTTTGTTCCATTTTCACAATCTCGCCGACGGTATCAAGCGGTTGCTTCCCATCCTCGTTCTTGTAACCCTATTTGTTTTTTTTGTGTTCCCATTTATTAATAATTTTACCGGCGGTAAGCTGCTTGAAAGATTTGAAGATGAGGGGACGACCAAACGTGTCGACATTATTGAGTCCGACGTACAGATATTCCTTGAGAATCCCGCCTTCGGACTGGGGGTGGGTTTTTCAAGTACTTACCGGAAACGTTTTTTGCAATACACTGCGGCTAGCCACACAGAGTTTTCCCGAATGCTCTCCGAGCATGGAAGTCTGGGTATTCTCGCGATAGCCTGCTTGATCGCAATGACCGTGCTAAACGTCTTAAGGCAGCGTTCTATACTTGGCCGAGCCCTGATCGCCGGTGTTTCCGTTTGGGCCATCTTGTTTATGTTTAATGCCGGCATGCGTATGGGAGCTCCGTCTTTTATCTGGGGCATGGCATTTCTCACACTCGTTAACAGCAGGCGGATATGGCGGGCAAAACGCCCAGATCTGCGAAATTCATTGGGGCCGATAGCCGAGTCTGAGGACAAAACACAATTAATAAATTCGTGAGATCAAAAAAGCCGGCCATATGCGTAGTAGGAAATCTACTTGGCCACAATCTTGGTTATGGAACAACTCAGGGGCAAATACTGGCGTACCATTTGCGGGCCGGCGGGAACAATGTTGTGAGTTGTTCGTCTGTAAGAAGCCGAGTGTTCCGACTAGCAGATATTATTGTGACCATCCTGCGGAATAAAAGTTCGCTCGATCTTATGATCGTAGAAGTATACAGCGGTCTAAGCTTTGTTATTGCCGATGTGGCAAGCGTCCTCGGAAAGTGGCTTAAGATCCCATTGATAGCAGTTCTTCACGGTGGAAACCTTCCGCAATTCTCCAATAGGTATCCCCGTTGGACCAGCCGGGTACTGAGACGATTCGACCGACGGGTGGCCCCATCGGCATTCTTAGCGCGGGAACTTCGAAGACTCGGTCTTCAGCTTGGCGTCATACCAAACGTAATAGACCTAACAGCATATCCGCACAGGCTTCGGCGGCGGCTCAGGCCAGCGTTGTTATGGATGCGAGCTTTCCACTCAATTTACAACCCGGAAATGGCACTTCAGGTACTTGCCGAAGTGCGTTGTAAACATCCCGACGCTACTTTGGTAATGGCTGGCGTTGACAAGGGTCTCGAAAATGACATTAAAGGACAAGCAAGGGAAATGGGGATGGGCGATAAAGTTATGTTCCCTGGTTTTCTCGACAGCAACGCAAAAATCAGTGAATTTGCAAATGCTGACATTTTTTTGAATACCAACATAATAGACAATATGCCTGTAGCGGTTCTCGAGGCATGTGCGATGGGG
>CAZUEI010000047.1:0-10453 GCA_964618985.1 uncultured Chloracidobacterium sp. | reverse complement strand
TCCCTATCTATCGCGATTCTCCTCCGGACACCAACACCATCACCGCGGGCTTGGCCTGTGGAGCGCTCCACACAGTTTGCATAGGCGTTCAGACTGGCGATATAGTTCTCTGCCCGGATGGATCGGGCCGGTATCTTGTCGGCGAAGTTGCGGGTGATTATTTGTATCGGCCAGGCGAAGTTCTTCCACACCGGCGAGCGGTTAGTTGGCTCAATGTCACCATCGACCGTCGGGAGATGAGCGAGTCGCTCAGAAACTCTACCGGTTCGATCGGGACGGTGAGCAACATCTCAAAATATGCCGAGGAGCTTGAGCGATTCATTGGTGGCGTCCGAACCCCCGCGCTGATCGCTACCGACGAGACCGTCGAGGATCCGAGTGTCTTCGCCCTCGAAGCCCATCTCGAAGAGTTTCTGGTCAACAAGGGCAGCAAACTGAGCTTGGCACGAACTATTACATCTTTGAGGACGAGGGCGATCTGATCGGTCAGCAATATCAAACGGATACCGGTCCGATCGATATCCTTGCGATCAGCAAGGACAAAAAGGAGCTACTAGTTGTCGAGCTAAAGAAGGGACGAGCCTCGGATGTCGTGGTTGGTCAGATACAACGCTATATGGGCTACATTGTCCAGGAGCTGGCCGCACCGGAACAGACGGTCAAGGGCATCATCATCGCGCTCGAAGACGATATTCGTATTCGGCGGGCTTTGGCCGTGACGAACAACATCGAGTTTTATCGGTATCAGGTTAGCTTCAAGTTGATGAAAGGCTAGGGGCTCAAATAACGGTTATTCCCAAATCCCCGCCCCCCGCGCGTCGTAGAAATTGACCTTGCACTGGAAGTGGTCAACGATCTTCTCGAGGCGGTCGAGAGATGCCTGCGAGTTCACGCCGATATAGACACTCCAGAGGCGGTCATCCGTTTTTTGGCCGTGCTTTGCAGCGCGATTTATGGCGTCGATGATATGCGAATCTGATTCTCCGAAGCCGAAGCCGAAGACCACGAGCGAGCCTTCGATTTCGGAAAACCGGTCCATTGCGTGGGCGAGGTATTTGTTGTGGCTAACATGTTCCATCTTTTCTCTTCCATTTCCGGCCGCAACAAATATCGGGAAGTCCTTATTGTCAATTCGCTCGCTTATTTTTTCTAGGAGGTAATGTTCACTGTCGTAAAGTTCCTTCTCTATCTCGACACCGGCGTCGAACAGATGAAGGGCGCCGTGGAGATAGAAGATCTCCTGCTCATCCTTGTACTTTCCCCAAGCGAGATCCGCGAATTCGGCAGAGCCATCAAGGGCAACTCCTTCGAATTCTTTGCCAAAACCATCGTTACTGTCCAAACCGTTACGCATCAAGACCCAATAAAGGAGTAGGTCGTAGTTTGTTGTAAATATTGAGCCGCCATCTGCCAGGTACGCATTCAAGAACTCTGCACATTTCTTGCTCTTTACTTCCGGGACCTTAAAAACATGTTCCGGATGAAGCGAACGGACAGCCGTGATGAGGCTTTCCTTCAGCGTTTGGCTTGCACTGCCAAGTTTGACCACAAGCTCATCGTCGTTACTGAAAGCCTTCGCAAGCTCGATGAAGTTGTCGAGCTGTTGCATTACGACCTCAAAATTCTTGTTGTTTACAATCTCGAATAGCTTTTTGAGTAGCTCATCATCCAGTTCGTCGATAAATTTGCTTAGCGCATTGTAAGAAAAGATGTCCTTGTCATAGGCCATGCTAAAGCCATTGCCGAGCAACAGGTGGCGTTCGCGCTTCTCCTTATCTAGATAAGCGATGACATCCTGATAGCTTTGAAGTTCGTCGATGTTCATTTGGCTACCAGAAACTACCTAACAGTTACTTGCCCGTTCATCAGCATTGGCAGCAGCCAGTCACGCAAGGCAGCGAGTTGGCGGTTCTCGCAAGACGCAGTTTTGATTCGTAAGAAAATCGGCTCCATCGACGACTGGAATCGATTTCGGGTAGGTCTATCTGGTCGAACGAGTCTGATTCCCGCAAAATCATCTTTGTTCATGTTTGCGAAGGTATTGCCTACTTTAGCACCCGACGAGAACCCGAAATGGTTCTTTAGAGCGAAATAAAGGAAAGCGCGATTCTCGTTGTTTTGAAAGGCTATCGAGTTTATCTGTTGATTTGTTTGCGATTCTTGGGTGGCAAACGCGATCAGTCCTGGTGACGCAATGCATGTGACACATAAGCTTCCTTCAGGTATGTACTTTTTCTTCTGAGTATCAGCACCTTTTCTAGTCAGACCTATTTCCGTCCGCGTAACGTGCATGTTGCCTCGAATATCACCAATCGTGATAAACGGAATGTCATTTCCGTAGTTTTCCGGTTCCTCGGTCGAAGGTGTTTTTCCAGTAACGATCTCATTCTCAAACCCTCGCAGCGGCAGTAAGTCCCAGCCATCGGGGATTTCGCGTTTGAGGATTGGGTTGTAGGTCATTTTGCCGCCCGAGGTTTTGTAGGGGCGGCCATTCGCGTCCGGGAAATCGAACTGGACGAACCAATAGTCATAGATCGTTTTCGCAGTGCGCTCGAGCTCGGCATTGATCCGGTTATTCAACTCGATCTTCGCATCCAACGCCGACAAAACCGCCGCAATACTTCTTTCGTCTTTCTCGTTGAACTCAGGTATCAAAAACGTAAGAACATGGTCTCGGTCGCCGCGGGGCATTTTTGTGCCCTTCGCACCCTTCATCATGTGCGAAAAGAAATCATCACGAAAAAGTGCGTAATAAAGAAATCTCGGGTCAGTGCCGGGTTTCGGGCGAATCGTTAGAACGTCCTGCGTCGCGCCGCCATGGTGATCCGCAAACCAAATTTTCTTGAGGTAGGGCCTTATGTTTCCGACCAACGTGTCCCCGGCTTTGAACTCGGTCAGCAACCCTGCGGGTTCTATCTCTGAAATCGAAATGCCCGCTTTGTTAGGGCTGAGATTATCAACGGTGACGAAATTCTCAATCGAAACCTTGTCGGAGCTTATCTTTGCTTTCGGATAGAATCCAACTTTCTCTAGTGGCTTGGATTCAGACATTTGATATTCCTTCCAACTGCCTCTCGATCTCCACTTCTAGTTCTTTTGACTTCTGGAACATTTTCGCTAGGTTCGCACTGTATTCGTTGAGTTTTGCTGCGAACTCGTCAGGCGTGATCTCGATGTATTCGATCTTGATGTCAAAGTATTGTCCGGCGGAGAATGAGTATTTCTTTGCCTTGATCTCGTCGTATGAAACAACAACTGAAAAATTGTCGATTGCTTCATTCGCGTTAAACGTTTCGATAATTCGCTCCTCGTCGTCGTGCGAAAGGACAGTTTTTTGATTTCCATCAACATTAACCTTTTCGCCAAGATTTGACGCGTCCATTAGAACGATTTCGCCTTTTGTATTCGCCTTATCGATCAACAAAACTGAGACATTTGTTCCGGTCGTGGCGAAGATATTAGACGGCATGGACACTACGCCTCGCAGCCATTTGCTCTCGATTAATTTTTGCCTGACCTTCTTCGCAATGCTCTTCTGTTCGGTCAGAAAGCCCGTCGGAACCACAACGGCTGCCTTTCCCGTCGGTTTGAGCGTGAAAAGGATATGCTGGATAAAGAGCAGATAGATCGCCATCGACTCCTTCTTCTTCTTAGGAATATTTGGAATGCCGGCGAAGAATCGGCCTTGGTTTTCATTAGTGTCCAAGTCGTTCCTAAAATCGCTGAAATCGAGCTTGAACGGCGGGTTTGAGACGACGAAATCAAAAGTATCGAGCTTGTCGCCGCTGCGGTGCGAGGGCTTTAGCAACGTGTTGCCTTGAATGACGTTGTGTATTGAATCGACGAGGTTGTTGAGGATCAGATTGAGCCGCAGCATCGATGTCGATTTTTGCGACAAATCCTGCGAGTAGATCGTGCATTTTTCTTCGCCGATCTCGTGGGCAAGGTCCATCAGCAAACGCCCCGAACCAGCAGCCGGGTCAAAACACGTTACGCTTCGCACATCGCCTGTGACCATTATCTTTCCGATAATGCGGGCTACTGCGTGAGGCGTGTAATACTCGGCATACTTGCCGCCGCCGTCTTTGTTGTAGTCCTTGATGAGATACTCAAAAATCTCCGCAAAGAAATCGAACTTCTGGGCAAAGATACGGTCAAAGCTGAAATTCACCAGCTGATTGACTAACGCACGGCAAAAATCGTCACGTTGAGAGCTGTCGGTAATAAAGTTGCTCAGCTCGTCAAATAGCTTGTCCTTTTCGCCGCTCGCCGTCTTGATCGAGAAGATGTCGGCATTGAGGATCGCGATCTCACGCAGCGTGTCATCGAAGATCTTTGCAAACTCGGGCTCGTTCTGCTGTTTCCACAAAGACGTGATGAATTGCTCAGGGCGAAGCCGCGCGCTTTTGGGATTTACTTTCTTTAGAAGCAGCTTGTAGTCGTTCTCATCGAGCTTGGCTATTTCAGTTTCCCAGTGATCCGCCGCTTTTAGGTCGGGACGAAGCTCTTTCACCTCGTAGCCGAACTTGTCGTTCATAAACTTGTAGAGAAACGTCTGCGTGATGATCTTGAACTCGTTGCCGTCATTGCCGAGGCCAAAATTGGCGCAGATGCCCTTGAGGTTGTCGATCAGGGTCTTGGTTTGTGATGTGAAATCCTGAGTAACGGCAGCCGACATTTATGTTTCTCCGCGATATTCCTTTAGATATTCATCGACGAGGCAGACCGTGATGTAGTCAGAGGTGTCGATGTCTAAGCTGGGATCGATATTCTCGAACCGATGTATGACCTCACCGTCAACAAACGCCTTGAAGAAACCGTCGTTTTCCAAAAGCTGCTGTTGGTCTACGAGTCTGTGATCGACCGTTTCTTTAACACCGGTGAGGGCGTCGTGAATCTGAGATTCTCGCAAGCTCGGCCCAATGCGTTCCCGCATCCGTTTGTGGACACGAACATACTTCGGGTCGTGATGATATTTGTCCTTGAGCAGATTGTTCCTTCTATTCAACTCAGACACCTTGTCATATATCTGCTGTAGCGACGCGATGTTAGAGGTCATTTCTTCCTGACTCACTTCGTCGAGATTCTTGTCGGCAAACAACCGCCGCAGTTCTTCATACAGCGAGATGTACTCGGGATCTTTCTTGTCGAAGTTTGCCGCGAGGCCTTCGCGAGTTTTCTTCAAGATGTCTTTCAACTCGTCGGCGATCTTCATTTCCTCTGTCGAGACGAGTTTGAAAGAGAAAATAATGTCTTCGAGCGCGACGTTTAACAGTTCTGTGTTGTCCGCATTGTCTTTGAGTGCAGCCTTGAGATTCAGAAGGTTGAGCCGGTTATGAGCTTCGTTGTAGAGTTCGTTCAGCTTGCGGAAATCGATCTTTTCGAGAAGTTCAACGTCGCCCTGTAACCGGATAAGGTTATAAAGGTCGCGGGCGTGTTGAAGCGCCTTCTTGATCTCAAGCATCTGCTTGCGATCGTCGATCTGCGATATCTGCTGTGAAAAGACCTCTGAGTTTTTTAGGTCGAAACTCCACAGCTTGTCCTTAATGTCGTTGATCTCGCCGACTATCTCGTCGTGAGTCTTGAAAATACTCGAATACGTCGCAAATTCATTGCCGAGCTGATCTTGAAGTTCGTCAAGATATGCCTTGTTGGTTTTCTCGAAATCGCTTCGGATATCGGCAAAATCGACAACATAGCCATAACGAAACTCCTTATATGGCCGATTAACACGCGTGAGCATTTGAAGCAGATTGTGATCGCGAACAAGCCGGCCGACGTAGAGCTTCTTCAGCCGTTTAGCATCGAATCCGGTCAGAAGCATTTGATAAACAAATAGAAAGTCGATCTTGCCCGCCTTAAAATCTTCGATCTGCTCTTTTCGAGCGTCCTTGTCGCCGATGTCGTGGAGGATCAATGCTGCCGTTAGCTTGCGTTTTTCGAGATACGCCTCGCATTCGGGCGGGATCTCCAAATCCGGAACAAACGGAGCGACCTCGTGTAACGCATCGTTCTCGGGATTGTATTTGGCCTTGAATATCTCAAAGAGCTTGTTTGCCTGCTCTTTGCTGTCACAAACAACCATTCCGCCAATCGTGTGATCATTCATTCGATTGCGGCTTGTGACAAAATCCTTTATCACGTAATCAAGCATCGGTTCGACAAACTTGTCATGCGCAAAGACGTATTTGCGGTCAGCTCCGCCTCGCAAGATCTCGATCTCTTTCAGTGCGTTCTCCAAACGCATTTTGTATTCGGTCTCGATGCCTTCTCGAATGAGCTTTAGCGTGTAGCCATCAGCGATCGACGAATTGTAATAGTACTTGTGAAAGTAATCGCCAAAAATGTCGGTCGTATGCTCTCCTTTGCCGATTAACGGAGTTCCGGTCAGGCCGATCATGATGGCGTTCCTATCCGAATTGACCAGATTTGCGAGGAAGCTGCCGGTCGGATCGTAGCTTCGATGAACCTCGTCGAGGAAGTAGATCCGCTTCACGCCAACGTCGTAGTCGGATGCCGTGAGGATTGATCCTTCGTCCTTGAACTTTTGAATGTTGACGACGGTAATCTCACGTTTACCCCCGAGATTATGCACGGCCTGATGCGTTCGGAAGTCGCGCAGCAATTCTTCCCGCGAATCAACCGTATGGACAGTTAGGCCGCGGCCGACAAATTCACGCTTTGCCTGATTGAGCAGGTCGATACGATCAACGATGAAGTAAAACTTCGGAATAATTCCTTTCTTCCCGAAGTAGTCCGTCAGATAATTGACGTTGTAATACGCGAGAGCGGTTTTGCCGCTGCCCTGCGTGTGCCAGATGACGCCTTTGGTTGATCTTTTCTCCAGCTTTTCTTCGATTGCTTTCGTCGCAAAGAACTGAGGGTATCGCATCACGTGCTTTTCGGTTCCCGTCGATTCCTGGACGTAGGCAATGCCGTATTTCAAGAGCATCCTGAACCGATCTTTCGAGAATAACGACGTAATTATTCGATTCGTCGGGGTGTTCGCATCTTTGTTGGTTAGAAACTCTGGCGAGTGTTTTATCGAAAGCAGGTTGTTATCTTTGAGGACCGCATTCTCAAGCTGATCATCCTCCGCCGCGAGGACATTCGCGAGTTCGTCCTTCCTCTCCTCGCGGAAGCAATTGAAGTTCGCCGCCGTTCGCGACGGGGAAGCATAGAAAGCACCCTGAATCGGCACGATCGATTCAAGGTCATATTCCATGTTGTTTGAAAAGACCAGCAACTGAGTGACGTTCATGAACCTACGAAATTTCTTGTTGCCAAATCTGGTGTTTATTCGATCACGTTCGGCGAGCACGCCCTCTTGGTTGTTCGGTTTCTTTACTTCGATAAAGGCCAACGGCAAGCCGTTGATCAGGAGCGTTATGTCCGGCCGAAAGCCGTCCTCGCCATTCTCGTAAGGCAATTCCGTGACGACGTGAAGCGAATTGTTGTCGAAATTCTCGAAGTCGATGAGTTTCGGCGAGTTTGACGACGTTAGATGTTTGTAGAACGCTTCGCCAAGGTCTTCGTTATCGAGTTCGAGCGTAATGTCCTGACGCAACCGCGCGATCTCGCTGTCTTCAATGCCGGGATTTAACCGCAGCATGGCTTCGCGGAAGATGAGTGGGACAATATTCGTCGCCTCGTCCCAGATCACACTCGCAAGTGGAAGATATTCATAGCCAAGTCTGCACAGGTGCAGAATGGCTGGGATCTTCACTCTGGTGTTCTCATTAAATGCCATTTGGGGAAGTAAGCGATTATAGCGCGCTAAACGGGAGTTATCCTCAGCAACCGCAACGGCACGCAGACTGAATGACAGGAATATGGCCGGTACCAAAACGCTTGACTGCATGCGGCCTCAAGCAAAATCATGTTTAAAGCTCACCGGCCTTGTCAAAGTATTGCAGAAATGAATCTAGCCGTCCCTCGCTTGAGACGAATGCGTCGTCAATGTCTTGCATCTTAACGCCGACGCGATATCGGTCGTGCTTACCCGAGATTGGATCGAATACAGCATTTAAGATCCCGACCCGAATCAATCGTGGAAGAACAGTTTCAATGAAGGTAGGTGCGGCCTCACCGAGACGCCAACGAATAGTGTCCTCGCGGATAACAGTCGCACGCGTAAAGGTTCGGAGAAGGCGCTCCAATGCTCGTAAGTCCTCGTCCCAAACCGCAACCGGTTCTTCCATCTGTTCCTGTGAGTGCGCGGGTAAGTCGAAGCCCGCGCGCGCCAACAAGCTCGTGATCTCGTTCGGTCCGAAGACTCGATTCTCGCCATCGGCGGAAATCAGGCTAGTGACCCCACAATCGATTAAGCGTACATTGGCGAGTTCCGTACGAGGATGAAGTTCAATGCGATCAAAGCTGCAACTCTCAAATACGCAGTCTTTTAGTTCCGAGCTGTCGAGCCGTGATGGCTGAAAATAGCACGTTTTAAAAGTAGCGTTATGAATCTTTCTTCCTGCAAGAGCGTCGAGCGGAAATGATACAGTTTGCACCAGGACTGGGCTCTTTTCGAATCCATCAAGCAGTCGAATTATCAAACCGCCGCAGTTCTCGCGCGCGAACGAGGTAATAATTTCAGCGCGGCTCATCTCTTGAAGAAGCTTCAGAGCTGCCTCTAGGTCGAAGGCTGACGTCCGAAGATATTGAATAGCGGAATCGAAGGCTTGGTTTGGAAGGAGCGCCGCTCGAAGCATTGTCCGAAGGTCATTTATAGCATTCTCGGCGATTGTCCTGCCTATAGCTTGACCAAGGAAAAAATTCTTAAATTCTTCATGGTCAAATGTAAACATTAGTCGATTTCCCGGTACGTTTATTATCAGAGCATGTTGCTTAAGTCGCTCCTTGATTTGTCGAGAGACTACTGGAGTCTTAGAGTATGTGTCCGCAAAGATTTCCGCTATTACATCAAGGGCGTCATCCTTAATCTGATCACTGCTGACGAGCCACATTTCCTGCGCTATTAGAGACAGCAGTATGTGATGTTCTTGTACGCTCAACAGCTGTTGGGCCACGGAGGTCTGTCCTGACGTATCAAGCCACTTTTCGGTTGCTTCCCTCTCAATAATTGTGTCGACGAATTGGTAGAAATAGTCCTCCGGTGCGGTACCGAGTTTGCCTAATAGGGAAGAAATATTGGTCATCGGGCCAGCGACATCCAACAGTCTCCGAACCAGCACAGCGCGTGTAAGCAACGGGTGATGGGGGCCAAAACGTGCTAGCACCTCTTCGTATAAACTTCCACAATCACCGATTTGCCGTTTGTTGCAGTATTCAAGGAACTGCTGCTTGTCCCACCGGTTGATTGCCAGGTCCGCAAACGCAGCCGACTGTGAGCGAATTGCGTCGTAAATCTTCGCACGATTACCGAAACTCTTGTATTCAAAGTATGCCTTTCGCGCAGAGATCAGAAGAGTTCCGGACGATTCAAGACTCTCTAAGAGATTTCCAAGAGCGGATAGCGCCTCACCTGAAGAGCTAACCATAAACATTTCCTCAAAGCCGTCCAGCGCCGGCACTAGGACACCCATTCTTACGAGTTCTAAAAATGCGGCGTACCAATAGAAATTAAACCGAAGTCGGTTAACCAGCGAGGCCGTTATGATGTCATCAAACCGAAGAAAAGGACGGCCCCCTAAGCTGATCGGAATTAGAAGCCAATCAGTTTCCTTTTTTTTGTAAGCCTTCGCTTGTTCGTACGCAACATAATTGATCAACGTCGTCTTTCCCTCGCCCGCATCAGAAGTGAGATAAAGGACGGAAGAGGTTCCGGCCGGGCGGCGGTCTAGTACGCGGCGAATCGTGGTAGCCGCATCGTCGACGGGTTGAGGTTCATCCGTGGTCGACTGTTCCAATTGATCAAGCAGCTTTCCCGACGGCGTAACGAAGCTAGGTTCTTGCTCGATGTAACTTAGTATCCGATCTGCAAGCTGTGGCAGACGAGCAACACGGTTTATTAACCATTGATCCGCAGGTAGCTCGTCCCCGTTATCCGTGACCAGAACCGAACCAGCTTTCTGACGCACTTCGACCTCTAAAACTTCATCCATGATCTGGATGAGCAAGCGACCTTTATCAAAGTCGAGAGCATTTGGGTTGTCTGCGAACGTTGTCAGAACGCGTTTGAATTCATCGAAGGTCATAGTTAGAACCTCAAAGCGATAACTCTATGAAACCCGATCCGGCGCCTTGTGAGTAATAGCGCGGCGTAGTGCGACTCGGGATTGTTTGGATCTGGATTACTTTCTTGCCGTACATCAGGGCAGATTTGATTCCGGGCCACACATCGTCGTCTGACGTAACCACGCACAGACAGCGCTGGTCGTTCTGCGCCAGATAAAGCAAATCCGAAACCATTAGCGTGTCTACCAACTTTTGTTCATCCTGTAACCATCCCCTAAAGTAGTACCGATCAAAAGTGGAGTAAACCGGCTGATAG
>CAZUEI010000046.1:0-10495 GCA_964618985.1 uncultured Chloracidobacterium sp. | reverse complement strand
CGAAAGTGCGCGTTTGAATGGTCTCTGCCCGGAACTTCAGCTCGCTTTCGTCAGCCTTATGGCAGGTTTGACACGATTGATTGATGTTCAGCAACGGGCTGCGAACGTGATGATCGCTGATCTTCATCGCTCCCTCTCGCTTATAAGGCATATGACAATCGGCACATGCTACGCCTGAACGAGCATGAATTCCTTGGTTATACATCTCAAATTCCGGGTGTTGTGCTTTGAGGACATCGGCTCCCGTTTGTTTATGTGTCCAGTCTTTATGCTTAACCTCGTCGTAATACGAAAGAATGTTCTCGATCTTTAGGCCATTTTGCCAGGGATAGGTAAGCGTCTTTTCCGGCCCTTTGAAATAGTATTCCACGTGGCACTGGCCGCAGACGTAACTGCGCATTTCTTGGCGAGTTGCATCGCGATTTACGTCATAGTCGGCTACGCCCTGTGATGCTTTGAAAGCTTTGATGCCGATCATAAAAGCCGGACGCGAAATGCGCAGCGCCATAGTTGACGGCTCGTGACAGTCGATACATGCAACCGGATGCGTCACTTCTTTGCGCGCTTCGAAATACGGCATTTTATTAAGAGCGTCAAAGCCTTTGAAAATGTCGGCGTTGCCAAGGCGTTTGTAAGCACTATAGGCGGATGCGTGACAATTGATGCAGGTGCCCGGTTGCTTAACAACTTCCTGCCTTTCGGTAAATGTCTGGTCATCGAGCATGAACGCATGGCCTCGTTCCTCACGAAAATCAACGGCAAAAGCGTAGCCGTCCCACATAGTTTTTAAACGTGGATCCTCTTCGAGACGTGATTGCGCAACGACCGAGCGCGGATCAGATTCTTTTGGAGTTTTATGGACGGCTTCGCTTCCGCCGTATCGCGTTCGGACCTGATCGACCGTGCGTTTGTATCCGTCGTACTGCATAGGAAAGTTCTTGCCCCATATCTCAGGGTCAACTGTGTCGTCGGTCAATTCGACAACACGAAAGAATGGATTTTTCCCTTCCTGTTTCCTTTCGAATATGTTGGTCAAAAGCGCTCCGCCGAGTATCGCGGCGATGGCAGCAATGAATGCGACCAATGTAAGAAGCTTGAAACTATAGCCTCGGCCGGATGTGGTTTTTTCTTCGTTGATCTTATTCTCGTTTTCCATTTTTAGTTTCCTCGTTAGTGCATGTGACCTACCGACCGGTGGCATCGGATACACGATATCTCTTCATCTCGGCCCTCGCGATGGGCAGTGATCGATTGAGTGAGGTCGGCATGGCAATGCCGACATGAGGCCTCTGTTATCTTAAGGTTTCGCCCGGAGATCTGGATCGGTTCGTGAAAATTATTTAATGTGAAGTAATACGAGTGCCAAAATCCGTTTAGCGCTTTTGTCGAGTATTTTCCGATCAGATCGTGCGGCGTGTGGCAATCGTTACAGGTTGCGACAGCCTTATGGCTGGATTTCTGCCAACCGTTGAATTGTTCATTCATAACGTGACAGTTTGCGCAGGCTAGCGGTTCGTTGCTCATATAGGAATAGCCTTTTGCGTAAACAAAAGTGAACAATCCAATGCCCACCGCAGCACCTATGGCTACTCCGATTATCACAAGCTTGAGGATCTGAAGGTTCACTCAGTTCAGTTTCCACTTCATTGCAGAAATAATCAAGCCGACATAGATCGGGCAATTACTGCGATAAATTCGTGTTTCTAAAGTATCTTACAACGGAAGGATCAGCGAACAGGTTCTCGCAAAATAGCTTCCGACGCGGTTTGTGCGATCGCGGCGGCGGCCGGGTTTGAATCTCGAAGGTTTGCGAGCTGACGCAAAGCTTCGCCGGTGCGTGAGAGCAAGCGAACGAGGTCCCCTTCTTCGGCGTGGGTTCGGTCAACGAGTTCGTCCCATTCCATCCCGGCAGTCCAACGTTCGGCGGCGGCGGCGGCAGAATAGTTGATCTCCTCGGCAGGTTCGACGTCGTTTTTCCACTCGACATTTGAAACTTTCACTACTATGTCCTCAAAATCTGCCAGGATGTCGGTCATGCGCCGGGTCGCTCGAATTTCGCCGTAACTGCGGTCGGCGTCAGAAGCGACGGATGCCATAAGGCCGGCTGCTTCTGAGATCTTAAGATCATCAAAAATGCCATGCTTCAACGCTTCGCCGACAAGTAGCGGCCGGTCGATGCGAAGATTAGCGAGCCATTTGCCGGATTCGGTGACGGTTTCGGCATCGTATTCAAGGTAGCCGAAATGATCGAGAACTTTCGCTCGCTTGTCGAACGGCAGCCAGATTTCGTTCAGAGTTACGCCTTTAGGCGTGATGCTCCTTTCACGCGTAAACGCGTAACTCTTACCAGCGATCTCACGAACCTGTTCAAAATTGCCAAAAGCATCGAGCAAATTCAGCAGGCTTGTATAAGTAGCGCGAAATCGGCTCACCAATGGGTCGGGCGGAGCTTTTAGAAGCTCAGCGATCTTTTTCGGATTTTGAAACTGCCCGGGAGCGAGCACGACAAAGCCAACATTATCGCGCCCGCGTCGCCCGGCGCGTCCGGTCATTTGTTGGAGTTCGCTGGCTGTCAATGCACGCCAACCGTCGTTTCCACGTGTGTCCGCGTTGGTAATGACAACCGTGCGTGCCGGAAAATCGACACCTGCTGCGACGGTCGAGGTTGCAAAAAGCGCGTTCAGCAAGCCGCCGGACATCATCTTTTCGATCAGCAGTTTCCACGACGGAATGTGGCCGGCGTGATGAGCGGCTACGCCGGAACGAACGATGACCTTGCTGTGTTTGTGATCGAGTACTTCGGGATGTTCTGCAGCAAAATCGTCCAATATTTTCTGACGCTGAGCCTGACGTTCGGGGTCGGCACGCTGCGATTTATCGTTGGCGACTTCCAATGCGGCCTCGTCGCATCGCCGCCGGGTGGGCAAAAAAACGATTGCCGGAAGGAGATTAAAACCGCGCAAAGCGGATATCAATTTTGGAGGTGGGATTTCTGCTTTGAGAGGATCCATTAGTTATTGATGCGGTCGCTAAGTAATCGCAAGCCATCGAGCAAGAGATTTTCATCGACTATATCGATCAGCGTGGTATTTTCGGCGATCAGCAGTGCGAATCCGCCGGTCGCGATGACCTTTGGGGTATCGCCGATCTCTTTTTTGATTTTTTGTATAATGCCCTCGACCATTGCGATCTGGCCGTAAAAAATGCCGGATTGAATGGATGCGGCTGTTGTAGTTCCAACTACGTTTTTAGGTTTTTCAATTTCGACCTCAGGCAGTTTTGCGGTGTTTAGATGCAATGCCTTTGCCATCATTTTCATGCCCGGAGAGATTACGCCGCCCCGCAATGTCCGATCTTGATCGATCACATCAATCGTTGTCGCCGTGCCAAAGCTGCAAACGATGCAGGGTGCTCCGTATTTTTCCACTGCAGCAAATGAATTGACAATACGGTCAGTGCCTATGGCCGAGAGCGGTTCGTAGTTGATCTTCAATCCGAAATCGAGATCGTTTGCGACGAACACAGGACGATCTATTCCGATTCTGCTCAGAAATTCACGCATCGACGCATTTGCCTCCGGTACTACGGAGCAGACGATAGCGTCAGAGATAGACTCATTTATTCTGTCGCTGACAAGCGATATCAAACCTTCTTTTGTCGAGTTGGGATCGGTCGGGATCGAAAACTTTGAGGAGAGACGTTCGCCGTCGAAAAAGCCAAACTTGGTTGAGGTGTTTCCGATGTCAACTACCAGAAGCATGAGCGGCGTTAACCTTGCAAGGGCAGGCCGTCATAAATAACATTCCATCCATTTCGGCGGCTCGTTCGCAGGCTTTTTGTAAACCATTCGACAGCGGCATCCGCGTCGTCGTAGATTTGGACCGCCGGTCGATCTTCTCTCGGATCGACGCGGCAAATGGCGGCTCCGGCCGTTGCAGTTTTAATGCAAAGCAAAGCGATCATGTCGTTTTTCTGCATTACAGCGGTGCGCATTTTGATATTGCCGAGCTCATCGTCAAACTCGTCAAATTCGGCAAGTTCTTCGTCAAACTCGCCGTCAAGGTCAAAATCACCGTCAAGATCAAATTCGTTGCTCATATATTGCGTAACTACAAACTACACTTTCCAGCTATAAAGTTCAATTCGCATTTTTCTTTCAAAAATCATCGTTACCGTGTAATCACGACCGGACCTCTCTTAATCTCTCCACATCGCCGGCTTGAACGATCTTGACCGAACCGTCTGCGGTCTTTATTCTAAGCGCCCCGTTTTCTTCGAGACCATTAGTGATTCCGTCGAAAATCTCGCTTTCGAGCGTGACACGGACGCTCTTTCCGCTGAAATATGACGAACGTCGTTGCCACTCATCCAGAATTTTGACGCGGCCGTTCTCACCGCAGAGGATTGAATACCAGTAGCTGAGGTATTTAGTCAATGTAGTTTCGATATCCCTGGTTACTACCGCTCCCGGTACTGACAAGTCAGCGATCGAGGTCGCGGTATCCGCGATCTCATCAGGGAAATTTTGTGACGTCAGATTAATCCCTATTCCAACGATCACAGCAAGTCCTGTCTTCGTTTCTACCGTTTCGGCGAGAATGCCGCAGATCTTTTTGTCTCCGATCAGAATATCGTTAACCCACTTAATGTCTGGTTTTAGTCCCAATTCCTCCAGGGCATCATACACAGCGACGCCGGTCATCAATGTGACGAGAGGCAAAAACCGCATGTCGATCTTTGGCCGCAAGACGATGCTGAAATATAGCCCGGCATCTTTTCCGGAAACCCATGTTCGTCCGTGTCGCCCTCGTCCGGCGGTTTGTTGCGTTGCGATGATGCACAATCCTTCGTCAGCACCAAGTTTTGCTTGCCGGGCAGCCTCGCTGTTAGTTGAATCAATGGTGTCGAATCGGATGATGTTAAAGTTCATGTGAAGGCTGGCTGCCAGAGCGAGTCGCAATAGTAGTTTCGGCTGTCAAAGAAATTTTGCTTGATCTCAAATCCGCTTTCACCTGCCAGGTCATCGATCATCCTTAGGTTGTATTTCTGCGAGATCTCCATAAAGACCGCTTCCCATTGCTCAAACTCGCATGTACGGTCAAGTGCTTTAATAAATACGCTTTGCTTTTCCTGGCTTATCAGAAATGAGCGTGCAGATGCGTCGATGGGACGATAATTTGCATAATGCGTGAATTTGTCGAGATCAAAATCGGCATCGAGTTCACGATTAATGCGGCGGAGCAGATTAAGGTTGAATTTCGACGTGACCCCGGCAGGGTCGTCATACGCTTTGACTATTACGCGAGGGTCTTTTTGCAGGTCAAAGCCGATAAAAAGCAGATCATCTAGGCTCATTACGCTGCGTAAATTCCGAAAAAATTCGAGCGCCTGGTCGCGACTGAAATTGCCGATGTTGGACCCTAAGAAAAGCAATATCTTGCGTCTGCCGGAGCCATTCTTTAGCGATTCGAGAATACGGAAATAATCACCGGTTCGAGTCTCGATCTTGAGAGACGGGAATTCGGCCGAGAATTTGGCCGAGAGAGCGTCGAGGGCCTCTTGCGATATGTCGATCGGCTCGTAGGATATGTCGGCATTTTGTTTGAGAAAATGATCGATCAAAACGGCAGTTTTTGTGCCGTCGCCTGCGCCGAGTTCGATCAGGTCAAAAGCCTTGTCACCGGTTGCAAAGGTGCGAAAGATCTCGTCCGTCTGTGTCGAAAATATCTCACTCTCGCAACCCGTCAGATAATACTCCGGCAGTTTCATTATTTCCTGAAACAGCCGCGAACCTTCGTCATCGTAAAAATATTTGGACGAGAGCGATTTTGGTGTTGAGGAAAGGCCGCGAAGAACGTCTTCGGCAAATGTCGTCAGTTCCGGTGTGGTCGAGCTTTGCATAAACTATTTTGCTAAACGAATTCCCGTAAACTGCCACCTTAAATGTGGATTAAAGAAGTTTCTGTATGACGGCCGACTGTGGCCCTCTGGCGTTACGACCGAACCGCCTCGCAAGACCATCTGATTGATCATAAATTTGCCGTTATACTCGCCGACTGCTCCGGCTGCTTTTTTAAAACCGGGATACGGCAGATACGCGCTGTTTGTCCATTCCCAGCGTTTGCCCCAGTCGAACTTTGAGCTTGCGGTTTCCCATTCGAATTCGGTCGGCAGGCGGCAGCCTTTCCACTCGGCGTAAGCGGCGGCCTCGTAGTACGAAACGTGCGTCACCGGGGCATCCAACTGCAGAGTACGATCGCCCGCGAGGGTGTAATGGCTCCAGTGGCCGTCGGCGTGATACCAATACAGCGGCCTATTGACCTCTTCGCGGCGGACCCATTCGAGGCCGTCAGAGTGCCACCATTGATGCGAGTCATAGCCCGCGGCGTCGATGAACTGAAGAAACTCGCCGTTCGTTACAAGCCGATCAGAGATCGCAAAATCCTCGAGATAGACCTTGTGCCGTGACAGTTCGTTGTCAAAGCAAAAACCATCACCATCGTAGCCGACTTCATGGATTCCGCCGTTAATTTCGATGAAGCTGCCGGTGCCGGATGCCTTTTCTTCGAAGGCAAAGTCAGGATGATATACGGGCGAGAGCGGGTTTAGGCTGAATGTGTATTTGAGATCGGTCAGGAACAATTCCTGATGCTGCTGCTCGTGGTTAAGGCCGAGAATAACTAGGTCGGCTAAGTCAGAACCGCCTACGCAAGCGGGCGGCCAGTTCGTTTGAGAAGCAGACTGACCGCCCCCTGACGGAGGCGGTTCTGACAAGAGTTTATTCATTTGCTCATCGACATATTTGCGATACGCAAAGATTTGCTTTACCGTAGGGCGGCTTATTGCTCCACGATGATCGCGTGCCGTGCGATCACCTACCGAGTTGTAATAGCTGTTAAAGAGAAAACCAAAACTTTCATCAAAAACCTTATAGTCCGGTAAGAATTTCTTGAGGATCATTTCCTCAAAAAACCAAGTCGTGTGAGCGACGTTCCATTTTGGCGGTGAGACATCGACTACAGGCTGTGGGATGTAGTCCTCGATCTCAAGTGGTTTACAAAGCCGCTCAGTTGCAGTGCGAACTTCGTTGTAAAACGAGCGCAAGTTTTTTGCGATAGTGGTCTGTTGACTAGCTTGCATTTACCTCATTAAACCAAATCACGCGGTAAATGGGAAGATTTCACATTCCGGGCGGCATGCCGGGTTGTCGCATTCGTTCCCATTCGGTCACTTGGCGGGCGCGGCGATTTTCGTGAGTGTTCGCTAAGGATACGATCAGGTCGTCGATATGTTTTGGTTGAGATCGTGCGGAGGTAAGGGTTTCGGAAAGGTAATTGATCGCTGCTGCGGCGTCGTGCCGGGTGAGTTTGTCGCGTTTGCCGTCGTTATTCGTGTCGATTCGGTTGGCCATTTTTTTGCCTCCTATTTTTAGGGGCAGACGGCCAAAAGGCGCTTATGGCATCAAGATTCGACCGGCTGCAAAGCTGTTGTAGTGATCATTAAGTATTTCGTTATAAAAACTCCTAAACTTCAAGGTTTTCCTCAGAATATCACCATTTTGAAATATTGCAAAGAAAAAATTAGACATCGAATGCCGTTTTTTCTACAATCGTATTATGACATTCCGGCATAACAGCCTCGCCCTTAGATAGCCGCTCGTTGAACTCACTTCGACGACGCGGCGAAGCCTTACAAATACAACAATTAAGAATCTTGCTAGTGGATAGACCGGCGTTTATTCGTTAAACTTGCTCTTTTGCTGTTTTGGGTGAAAAGAGCCTTGAAACAACATTTATGGACGAGAAATATTTTGCAAAAAAGATAGAACAGAAATGGCAGCGCATTTGGGCTGAGAGTGGGGCTTTTAATGCAGAGATCGATGAGGAAAGGCCTAAATTTTACCAGCTTGAGATGCTTCCTTATCCGTCGGGCAATCTGCACATGGGACATGTGCGAAATTATTCCGCGGGTGACGCTTTGGCTTGGTATAAACGGCTGAAGGGATTCAATGTTCTGCATCCGATCGGCTGGGATTCGTTTGGACAGCCGGCTGAAGACGCTGCGGTCAAGCGCGGCGTCAATCCGCGGACCTGGACCGAGGAAAATATCGAGATCATGCGCGGCCAGCTTCAGCGGCTCGGTGTGAGTTATGACTGGCGGCGGCAGATGTATGCCCACACGCCGGAATATTACAAGTTTGATCAGTGGTTCTTTTTGAAGATGTACGAAATGGGCCTCGCGTATAAAAAAATGACGCAGGTCAACTGGTGTTCGCACGACCAGGCGACGCTTTCAAATGAACAGGCGAGCGGCGGCATTTGCTGGCGCTGCGGCAATCCTGTAACGAAAAAAGATCTCGAACAGTGGTTCCTGAAAACGACGGCTTACACAGATCAATTGCTCGACGATATGGCAGAGATCGAGTCCGGTTGGCCGCAGAATGTGTTGAAGCGTCAGCGGGATTGGATCGGACGTTCGGAAGGAGCGTTTGTTGATTTCGAGGTCATCGCGTCGGGCGATTCTCTGTTTTACTGTCCTATCGTTGACGGCGTGACAAGCATGTCGGATCGCGGCAAAAACCGCGTCCGCGTATTTACGACGAGGATCGATACGATCTACGGGGCCAACGCAGTTGTGCTCGCGGCGGAACACCCTGTTATTCAGGCGAATCTCGATAATTTCTCGGAGGAAGTTGCCGCGAAAATTGCGCTCATACGGGTCGAGAACGCAAGGCCTGCCGACCACGAAGTGGAGATAGAAAAGGACGGGATCGACACCGGCCTGAAAGCAGTGAATCCATTCAGCGGCGAGGAATTGCCGGTCTGGGTTGGCAACTACGTGATGATGGAATACGGCACGGGAGCGGTGATGTCAGTACCCGCACACGATGAGCGCGATTTTGAGTTTGCGAAGAAATTTGGCCTCCACATCCGCCAGGTCATATCTGAGCCGCATTTGGTTCACGAGCACAGCACGATGCAGGCGTTGGCGTTGGAGCAGGCGATGAGTGAGTACGGGGTGCTTGTTCATTCCGACTACTGGAACGGCAAAACGAGCGAAAACGCGAAAAAAGAGATGGCGGCCTACGCCGAAAAACATCGTTTTGGTGAGGCGGCGACTACATATCGTTTGCGGGATTGGGGCATTTCGCGGCAGAGATTTTGGGGATCGCCGATACCGATTGTTTACTGCGATAAATGCGGCACGGTACCTGAAAAATTTGAGAATTTGCCTGTTCGATTGCCCGAAACCGCTCCTTTTACGGGAACCGGTGAATCGCCGCTGGCAAAAGTGCCTGAGTTTTACGAAACGATTTGTCCTAAATGCGAAGGCCCGGCAAAACGTGACACTGATACGATGGACACCTTCGTTGATTCGTCATGGTATTACTTTCGTTACACCGATCCGACGAATGAGATACTGCCGTTCGACACAGCAACGGCTGCGTATTGGACGCCCGTCGATCAATATATCGGCGGCGACGATCATGCGGTGATGCACCTGATCTATGCACGTTTTTGGACGAAGGTGATGCGTGACCTTGGCCTGGTCAAGTTCGACGAACCTTTCAAGCGGCTTTTGACGCAGGGAATGGTCGTAGGCGAGACGTTTTTTGACGTCGTGGGCGGCAAACGAGTTTATTATATTCCGGCCGATGTTACAGTTACCCGCGATGCTAAAGGCAAGATCACCGGAGCGAAATCAGCCGACGGCAAAACTCTGAAATATGGCATCGAGCGAATGTCTAAATCAAAAGGCAACGGCGTCGATCCGAACGATATGGTCGAGGCGTATGGGGCAGACGCCTCGAGACTGTTTGTCATGTTTGCCGCACCGATCGAGAATGAATTGGTTTGGAACGAGGCCGGCATCGAAGGCTCGGTTCGGTTTTTGCAGCGTGTATGGCGGCAGGTGTACCGTTGGCGGTTGGCAGTCGGCAATAATCAGTCAGCGGACACCGTAGCTGACGAGGGTTTAGCATTGCGCAAACTCCGTCAAAAGACTCATCAGACGATAAAGCGCGTTTCCGATAATTTTGAGAGTTTGCAATTTAATACTCCGGTTGCGGCGTTGATGGAACTGTCGAATGCGATCGGTGACCTCGAAGTTGAGCCGGAAAACGCGA
Organism: uncultured Chloracidobacterium sp.; assembly: GCA_964618985.1. Taxonomy (GTDB): domain Bacteria; phylum Acidobacteriota; class Blastocatellia; order Pyrinomonadales; family Pyrinomonadaceae; genus OLB17. The sequence continues at coordinate 369 of CAZUEI010000046.1, read as the reverse complement.
GCGAAGCTGAAATCTTTGCCGTGCGCGAATCTCTCACGAGCCTCGTTCTAATGCTGACGCCATTTACGCCGCATACTGCGGAGGAACTTTACTCCGTCCTGATCGGTAACGAAAACGGCATTGTGGCAAACGGTGCCCGATTTCCTGAGTACCAGGCAGAGCTTGCAAAGGCCGACGAGATCGAAATACCGGTGCAAGTCAACGGAAAGCTGCGTTCGCGCGTAATGGCATCACCCGAAGCGTCGAACGAAGAGCTTGAAAAGATGGCTTTTGAGGACGAAAAAGTGCGTGAATACACCGACGGCAAAGAGATAGCGAAAGTCATTGTTGTACCTAAGCGGCTCGTAAATATTGTTGTCAAAGGCTGAA
>CAZUEI010000045.1:0-10530 GCA_964618985.1 uncultured Chloracidobacterium sp. | reverse complement strand
ACCGTGTCAATATGGTCATCCGGGCTTATCAAAAGGGGCTGTTAAGCTGTGCGAAATGAGAGTAGCCTTTGTTTGAGGATATATATGTCCACATCACACAATAGGACTAGGAACAAGTAGCCGCTTTCGCCGATGTGGTAGTGGTATTCGTGCACTTATTATTTGATTAGCGGCTAAAATTATATTTTGCCACGTTTATGTGGTTTCCTTGCGAGGTATTGAGTGATCACCGAATGGCGGTCATTTTTGTAGTTGTCTGTTTGTATTCACTACTCTCGCCTTTCACTTTTATTATTAGGTACTTTATCGCCTGTGCTGAACGCGACTGTTCCGCCTATTAGTTATTTATGAGGATATCACAACCTAAATTCTCAATAGTTATCGCGTCTTGCGTTGGAGCTCCCTTTATTGACCGCTGCCTTAAGTCTCTTGAAGACGCCGTCTCGACCGGGGAGATCGAATGTCTGGTCGTGGACAGAAGCGGACCTGAGTTGGCGGATCGTCTTGAGCGCGAATATTCGTGGATATCGGTATTTCGGCGGCCTTCAGGCGAAAGCGTTCCTGACCTTAGGAAATTCGGCATTGGAAAAGCAAGTGCGGAGTACGTTGCCATTATCGAAGAGCATTGCGTAGCCCGCGAAGATTGGGCACAAACGATCATGGCGTGCTTAGAGAAACGCCCGGCGGCGATTGGCGGAGTGGTTGAAGACGCGGGTTATGACCGCCTGATGGACTGGGCGGTTTACTTTACCGAATACAACTCTTACATGCCACCCGCTGAGCGCGGAGAGACCGTGGACGTTTGTGCCGCGAACTGCGTTTACCGCCGTGATCTCCTGGAAAAATACCTGCCGCTCACCGGCAGCGGATATTGGGAAGCCGGGCTCAACAAGATTCTGCTCGACGCCGGCGAGAAGTTTATCAGTGAGCCTGAACTGGTCGTTTACCACACTGGCCCGTTTGGCCTAGGATATTATTTGCATCAGCGTTATTTATTCAGCCGCGCCTTTGCGGGAACGCGCCGAGATCACGTATCGTCCGTTTTCAAGGTTGGTTATTTTTTCCTCGCGCCCTTGCTTGTCCCGCTGCTGTGGGCGCGGACTGCATCGCGGGTTTTTGCGAAAGGGAGACATATCGGCAAGTTTCTGCAGGTAACTCCGCACATGGTGCCTATCACGGCCACGTATGTTTTCGGAGAATGGGTGGGTTTTATCGCCGGCGCGGGTGACAGCTTGCAAAAGATCGAATAGTGAACATGCAAACAAGAACAAACGAGCCGGAACTTTCCGTTGTCGTCGCGATTATTGAAGGTGGATGGCAGGCAACGGAGACTTGTCTTACGGCTTTGGAGGAAAGCGCAAGTGGGATCAGGTTGGAATGCATCCTGCCCTTTGACGCCCGCCTCGAGCAGGTTGCCGAACTTGAGGCAGAGTTCCCGTGGGTCAACTTTGTCGATGCGAGAGAGCATGTCGACGTTGAGAAATTTGGCTCGAAAAGCCGTGAACATCACGATATCCTACGTGCGATCGGGCTTCGCCTTGCGACGGCGCCGATCATTGCGCTTCTCGAGGATCACGGAACGCCTTCAAAGGGCTGGTGCAGCGCTGTGATGGAAGCCCACCGAAGATCGGACGCGGCCGTGATAGGCGGAGCGGTTGAGAACGGCATGGATCGCATCCTTAATTGGGCTGTTTATTATTGCGACTTCGGCCGTTATCAAAATCCCGTGCCCGAGCATGACGCAGAGTTTGCGAGCGACAGCAATGTGTCTTACAAACGCGACGCGTTGATGAGCGCTAAGGAGCAGTGGTATGAGGCGTTTCATGAGACTTCCGTAAATTGGGAAATCCGTCGCCGCGGCGAGAAATTGACGCTCGACCCGAACATGATCGTTCATCAGACTCGCCGCAATTTGCGTTTCGGGCCTGCTCTGAACGAGAGATACGTCTGGGGACGTTCCTTTGCGGGAACAAGAGCAGCCGAAATTTCTGGCATGAAACGAGTGGTTTTCGCGGCGCTTTCATTCGCTTTGCCGTTCCTGCTGACAACGAGGATTCTCTTGCAGGGGCTAAGAAAAGGCCGCTTTCTCAAAGAGCTGATCCTTGGTTTGCCGCTCATCTTTTTCTTACAGATCTTCTGGGCTATGGGTGAGTTTGTAGGCTATGTGACCGGCCGGGCCGAAGGCGGAGGCAGAATAAAGGGATCAGTTGGTCTCGAAGCCTCGTAGGTAACCGAAGTGTTCAAAACACTATTTAGCAATTTTCTTTCGCTGGCCGGCGCCGAGGCATTTACCAAACTCATAACGTTTGCCGCCTTTGCGTATCTGGCACGGCTTTGCGGCCCGGCCGGTTTTGGCTATGTCGAATGGGCGGCAAGCGTGCTCATGTGCGCAAGCCTTGTAGTCGATCAGGGCTTTAGCTTGTACGGAGCACGCGAGATCGCAAAATCACCGGAGCAAACTCCGCGGCTTGTGTCGGAAGTAGTGACTGCACGGATCAGTCTTGCGTTAGTCGCCTATATAGCGATAGCGGTTTTTGCCCTATGGTTTGTTCGGGAACAAGCGGTCACTGTTCTGCTCCTGGTATATGGCCTGAGTCTCCTGGCTATGCCGTTTTTGCTCCAATGGGTATTCCAGGGGCACGACCGGATGCACTTGGTCGGAATAATCCAGATCATCCGCCAAACTATATTTGTGCTGGTGGTTTTCGCTTTTGTCCGGGGCATGAACGACTTGGTGTGGGTCGGCATAGCGGAAGTTGCCGGGGTTGCCGCCGCTGCAGCATTTAGCTTCTGGGTTTATCGCCGATATTTTAGCAAACAGGGCAAGATATCTTTGGCTTTGTCATCCAAACTTTTCCGTGAGGGAGCACCTATCGGCTTAAGCCAAATGTTTTGGGTCATAAAGATGTTCGGCGCGACATTTGTTGTCGGCCTGATCGCAACAGCCGAGGATACAGGTTATTTTGCCGGGGCAATGCGAATTTATATCGCCTTGCACACATTTGTCTGGCTTTACTTTTTCAACATGCTCCCGTCTATGTCACGAGCTTGGGAAAAAGGCGCAGAGAAGCTGGCGGGATTGATCAGAAACTCGCTAAAAATAGTGGCCGTATCCAGTTTGATAGTCGGTATTATTTGGGTTATGTCCGCACCGCTGATAATGACCAGTGCCTACGGGCCGGGCTTTTCCCCAGGTTCTGGTGCACTACAGTGGCTGGCAGGAGCATGCATCACGGCGGCAATAAGCGGACACTACAGGTACGGGCTCATTGCGTCCGGATCCCAGAGAAATGAAATGATTGCTATGGCCGTCGGCTCTTTGTTGGCGTTAGCTTTGATTCCGATCGGGTATTTTAACATGGGAACGAATGGAGCCGCGGCCGCTTTATTTTTTGCAGAGATCGTAGTTTTGATCTTCTCGTGGCTGTTTTACCGGCGGGCACTTTTGAAACATGACCGCGTTGGTGAAGTTACGACCGAATCATTCGATTCTCTGCGGAGGGTAGCGATATAGCATGGCGGTTTTCACAACGAGGAATCGCCGTACGCGTATTTATAACGTGTTGGATCGTATTTGCGCTTCACTTCGCCACCAATACTGTTCGCGAGATATATCCCGCGTTGAGCCTTGGCGATCACATGAGTTTTGACGTGTCTGAATATGCGGGACTGCACCCTGATATTTTTGAGATTCCCGGACGTGGGACGTTTATAAACAACAATCCGGGAGCGTCCGTCATCGGAGCGGGTCCTTATACGCTTTTGCGACCTATTACAGATAGAATTGTCGCTCGCGTGCAGGCTGGACGTGCTAATGAGCCGCAAGTTGAACCGATCAAGTTCGACACGATCTATCCGATGGCTCAGGAGTTTTATCAAAGATCGAGGGAAAAAGGATTTGACGTAAAATTTGGGTTGGCCGCTGCTCAGATGCAGATGTTGGCGATGGCTCCGATATCGGCACTTGGTGCGGTGGTGATGTTCTGGCTTCTTCTGGCGTTGACAAATAACTCGAAGATGTCCGCTCTTCTCGCGATACTCTACGCGGTTGCGACGCCAATTTTTTATCGGACCGCACAGTTGAACCAAAATGTGCTGGCCGCCAGTTTCGCTCTCTTTGCTTTCGCGCTGCTTTGGCGACCAACAAAGAAGGATGATGTAGAAAAAAAGCCGTTCTATTTTTGGGCGGGTCTTTGCTGCGGCTGGACAGTCGTTCTGGATTACAGCGGCCTTGTAATAGTTGTGGCGATCGGCGGGTATGCACTGGCTCGATGGCTGTCGGAGCCCGCCAAGCATCGAAGGATTTCTGACCTGGCTCGATTTGTGGCGGGTGTAGCGATTTGCGGTTGCGTACTTATGTTGTATCAATGGCTACAGTTTGGGAATCCAATACTTCCGCCACAAAGCTATATGCCTCCGGCGAATTTTACCGATATGGGCTACCGAGGATTCTCTTTCCCTCAGCTCGATCTTCTGTTCGACACGGCCTTCGGCATCCGATATGGCTTGTTTACTTCGGCACCGATCTTGCTCCTGGCTCTTGTCGTGCCGGTTTGGCTGAATAAATCGACCAGTCTTCTCGGTCGACGCGAGATGATCTTCATTGTCGCATTTGTAGTTTTGTTTTTTGTCTTTTGCTCTGCCAATCAATACGGGCGGATGCAGTTTAACACGGGTGTCCGACACATAGTGCCGGTGGTTCCTTTTGTGTTCCTGCTTGCTGCCAACGTTCTAATCAAAATGCCGCGAATACCGGCAGTGCTGATCGGGCTGATTGCGTCATACTGGTCGTGGTGTCTTGTTATGTATAGGGATGTCGAGCAAGGCTTTGGGGTTTTCGAGTCTATTAGACATATTACTCTTGAAGGCTTTCGATTGCCCTGGTTGACGACTCTTGAACGAATGGGATTTGTAAACGATGCTTCCGCTATCCCTCTGTTGTTTCTCACTGGAATAGTGATCTGGTTGATATGGTCGGTCGGATCAAAACCTGGGGTTCAGTCTTTTACGGAGTCAAATGGCGTTTAACAAAACATCTATTGGAGTTAGCCTCATGGTCGTAGGATGCGCGACCTTGGTATTTTCCTTCGCGGTGCCGAACGAAAGTTACTCGCGGTTCTTGCTCGGAGGAAATGAAAAGGATCTCAGTTGGGGGCCAACTCTGTTTCGTGTTCTTTTGACCTTGCACAGTATCATTATGATCGCCTTTGGCTGGACACTTCGGAACTCGGTCGCGAATTCGAATGCGCATGAAGCCGTTTCAAAAACAGTTGCCCCTCGAACATCTAGCCTTGTTATAGGTGGGCTATTCGTATTGAGCATCGCGGCCCTGGCATTGAGGCTGTGGAATTTGAATTCCGATCTCTGGTTAGACGAGGTGTTGACACTTTTGGATTTTGTCCGGCAATCACCGGGACAGATCTTAACGAGTTTTCCGAGCGGAAATCAACATATGCTTTTTTCGCTTCTGGCGAAGCTGAGTACAACGGTCTTCGGAGAGTCTGCCTGGTCGTTACGGTTGCCCTCCGTGCTGCTCAGTATTGGAAGTATTTGGGCATTCTTCTTTTTATGTAGGAAGCTATTGGGCCAAAGAGAAGCCGTTTTGGGTTGTGTATTACTGACGGTGTCATATCATCACATCTGGTTTTCCCAGAACGCCCGCGGGTATATGGGGTTACTGTTTTTCACGCTTCTTGCTAGTTGGTGTTGGTTTGAGGCTCTGGAAAGAAATGTTCGGAGCTGGTGGATCGCCTATTCTGTATCAGTCGTATTGGGTATGTGGATACACCCGACAATGGCTTTTGTGGTTGCGGCCCAAGGGATAATATATCTGGTACTGCTTGTGATCCCTCGGCTGAGTGGCGATCCAGTTAATGCAGTGTCGCTCGAACGCGAGGCGGGATCGAAGCCGATTGCAGTGTGGCTATTGAGTGTCACTGTGACATTGCAGCTATATGCTCTCGCTCTGCCGGAGTACCTTGCGGTAGGTATGCATGAGGAGTCCAAAGGATCTGAATGGACCCATCCTCTATGGCTAATTCTTGAAAGTTTGAATTCTTTAAGCATTGGGTTCGCTGGAGCCGCGATAGTGGTTTTCGGCAGTGCGTTTGTCGCGTTTGGGTGGTTTAGTCTGTTTAGAAAGAACAGACGCGCGGCGGTTATGATGGTCTTGCCAGCCTTGATTGCCGGCGGCACTATACTGTCGCGTGGTCATAATTTATGGCCGCGTTTCTTTTTCTTTTCAATGGGTTTTGGTTTGTTGATAATAATTCACGGTGCAATGGAACTGCCGAATCTGATCAGAAGCTATATCAATCCTCTTCGGCAAAACCACGCATTCGCTTCTTTCGCCGGCGTTGGGTCGGTATTGATGTTGATTCTTGCATCGTTGGTGACCGTACCTAAGAATTATGCCCTTCCAAAACAAGACTTTTCTGGTGCGAAGAATTATGTTGAACTTCACGGCTCGCCATCCGATGAGCGAGTTGCGGTTAGTCTGGCCGGTATAGTTTACGGTCGGTATCTGACTCCCCACTGGCCAGTCGCGGCAACCGGCCGGGATCTAGAGATTCTCCAGGAAAGCAGCGACCGTATCTGGTTGATTTACACTATACCTATCGAGCTAAAGACGTTTCGGCCCGATATTTGGCGTGTAATCGAGCGGGATTTTGAGGTGATTCAAGTATTTCCCGGGACACTTAATGGAGGCGATGTGTTTGTTTGTCAAAAGAAGACGGTTTCCGCTACATTGCCTTCTAGCGAAATGAAAGGCGTAAGTGCCCGTGTCAGTTCGAATTAAAAAATGAAGCCAGCAAATAACAATATTGATCTGTTAGTAACCGACGCTGAAACTGAACAGCTTTCGGATGATCGGTCGATCAAAAGGGTGAGCATTGTAATTCCCGCGTATAACGAAGAGGCGGCTGTTCGTGAAGGCGTAATAGAACTTCGCAAATTCTTCGAGGTCACCGATATCATCGCTGAGATATTAGTTGTTGACGACGGCTCGCGTGATAAAACCGCGCAGGAAGCAAAGGCCGCGGGAGCGCGGGTCATCCAGCACCGAAGTAACCGGGGTTATGGCGCGTCTCTCAAGACCGGTATTCTCGCAGCTTCCTACGACATTATTGCGATCACGGATGCTGATGGGACATATCCCGCGAAATACTTGCCGGAAATGTTAAATGAGCTCGAACATGCCGACATGGTCGTGGGGTCGCGAACAGGCGCAGACGTTCACATCCCGCTTTCGCGAAGGCCGGCGAAATGGTTTCTGCGTGTTATTGCCAACTACGTCGCGAACACGAAGATTCCAGATCTCAACAGCGGACTTCGCGTGTTCCGGCGCGATGTCGCAGTGCAATATTTTGCGATTCTGTCGGACCAGTTCAGCTTTACGACCACTATCACCCTGGCTCTGTTGTGCGATAATTACGCCGTCACATACATTCCTATCGATTATCGCAAGAGGCAGGGGAAATCGAAAATCGTTCCGTGGGATGCCGGAAGCTTCGCGATCTTAATATTCCGCGTTGCCATGCTGTTTCGGCCGCTGCGCGTATTTATCCCGCTGGCGTTGATGTGCATTTTGTATGGCTCGATCAAGGCTTTCACAGATATTTTAGTTTTACATGACAAGAATATTTCCGCCTCGGCGATACTGGCCTTCGTAAGCGCTCTGACGATGGTCTTGACGGGAATGTTGGGTGATGCGGTTGCGACCAGATTGGGCAGGTTTAATCAACACTCCGCGCTGGGCGTCAGGCCAAAGGAATATGTGGAGTTGAAGGGAGAATCACAGCAATGATATTAGCCCTCCAAATATACCTATTTTCTGGCTTGATCCTTCACAAAGTCGTTTGGGAGTTGCTGAGAAAAAAGCAGGGAGAGAAACCACGCGAGAGTAGATCGAATGGACTCGGACTCGTTAAGGTTGTAAAGATCGGCATCCTGATCGGAATAATGGTGCAAATATGGCTGCCAGAAATATTGCCGATCTCAACAGATTCTATAGGCGTTCGGATTGTAGGCTTTATCATTTATACCATCGGACTTGCGACGGCATTGGCTGCGAGGTTTCAGCTCGGTGACAACTGGGCAAATATCGAGACCGGTCAGGTGTTGACCAAACAAGAAGTGGTTGCAAACGGCATTTACCGATTCATTCGGCACCCGATCTATGTCGGTGATCTTCTATTGTTGCTTGGCCTCGAGCTCGCCTTAAATTCGTGGTTGGTTCTTGGCGTGCTGATTCTGGCCCCAGTAGTTATTAAAAAGGCAATTGGCGAAGAGAAGATGCTTGCAGAAGAACTTACGGGCTATGATGCTTACCGCAACCGGTCAAAGCGATTTATCCCATTCGTATATTGAAATGGCGCGAACAAGAATTGCAATTTTAGGGGCAGGACCTACCGGCGTTGGCGCGGCCTGGCAACTCGCGGCTCAGAACAAAGCTGACGTCACAGTTCTGGAGCAGCAAAGCGTCGTTGGCGGTAACGCAGGCAGCTTTGATCTCGAAGGGCTGCGGGTCGATTATGGAAGCCATCGTTTTCACCCGGCATGTGATCCCAAAATTCTCGCTGAGATAAAGAAATTGCTAGGTGGTGATCTACTTGACCGGCCCCGCCACGGGCGAATTCGTTTGCAGGGACGCTGGATACACTTCCCGCTGAAGCCTCAGGACCTGGCGCTTCGCCTGCCCTTTTCGTTCAGTGGTGGAGTGGCGATGGACGCCGTCCGGAAGTTCCTGCCAAACGGCAACTCTGGCAACGGGCACGAGACATTCGCGAGCGTTCTTGAAAAAGGGCTAGGTTCGACGATCTGCAGAGATTTTTACTTTCCTTACGCGAAAAAGATATGGGGACTTCCTCCGGAAGAACTCTCCGCGACTCAGGCTCGCAGACGCGTTGCTGCAGGGTCATTGGGCAAGATGGTAAAAAAGGTGATCTCTATTGTTCCGGGAATGAAACGTTCCGGAACCGGGCGATTTTATTATCCGCGAAAAGGTTTCGGCCAGATAAGCGAGGCGATGGCGGAGGAAGCTTCAAGGCTCGGAGCGGTTATTAACCTGGGATCGACCGTCAGCCGCATTGAGCTTGGCGATTCTGTTCAAATAGCATTTAACCGAAACGGCGCGGAGGAAACCATCGAAGCCGATCATGTTTGGTCAACGATCCCTCTGACTGTTCTTTCGAAAGTGATGAAACCAAGCGCGCCGGCTGAGGTCATCGAGGCCAGTAACCGGATATCTTATCGCGCGATGGTGCTCATATACCTCGTTGTTGAGCAGCCGCAATGGACACCGTTCGACGCTCACTATTTTCCCGAAGCCGACATCGAATTGACGCGTCTTTCCGAACCTAAGAACTATGGCGATGTAACCGAACCAGCAGGCCGGACGGTGCTTTGCGGTGAATTGCCGTGCTCGGTCGGTGACGAGATCTGGAAAGCATCTGACGAAGATCTTGGTGCTCGTGTGCAGGCATCTCTTGAACGCTGTGGTCTGCCGATCATGTTCCCCGTTTCGCGTGTTGTGACAAAAAGGCTGCCCTTTGCCTATCCCATTTACCTTGAAGGCTATGAAGAACCCTTCCGAATTCAGGACGAGTGGGCAGAAAGCTTGGATAGAGTGTTGACGTTTGGCAGACAGGGACTGTTTGCGCACGACAACACTCATCATGCGCTGGCGATGGCTTTCGGAGCGGTCGATTGTTTGCAGTCGGACGGAGTTTTCGACAAGGAAAAATGGAGTTCGTATAGACAGGAATTTGCAAAACACGTTGTTGAAGATTAACGAGTTCGGTCTCGGAGACACGCAGAAAGTCAACACTTTCGCGCGAACCAAATGGCTTTCCGCTGCTGCCTGGGGCGGCTTAATGTTCGCTGGGCAAGCCGCGTCCCTGCAGATGATCGATGCGGGGCGGCTGATTCATTTTCAGCATTATCGGCCTATCACCGAACTACTTGATCACAAAGTGATCGCTCTTGTTTTGTTCGGATTCCAGGTCGTTTGTGTCGGCGTCGGCATTTGGCAGCATCGAACTGCGATTCGACAATGGCTGCAAAGATTCAAATGGTGGCAGTTGGGTTTGGCACTTTTGTTTCTTATGTTCGCATCAGCGGCGGTAACGCCTGACGCGTCAGTTTACCTGACAAGTTTGGCGATAGGCAGCCTCGTGCAAATGACAAATATCGCGAATGTCATTCTGCTAATCTGGACAATCCCGGCATCGGCACTTGAGTCGGTTCGCGAGAAAGTTGAAAGGTTTCTAACCGACGAAAGCAACTCTAAATCGGACGGCATGCGTCTCGACAAGATTGCCTGGATCGCCGCGTTTTGTATGTTCGTGCTTACGGCTTCGTTGAGTTATTTCGTCTATCAGGCACATCCGCATGTGCCCGATGAATCTCAATACATTTTTCAGGCGAATTACATAGCAGCAGGCCAATTGACCGTGAAACCGCCACTTGTTCCAGAGGCTTTCAGCATGTATATGGTGCCGACACAGGAACCACGGTGGTTTGGCATCT
>CAZUEI010000044.1:0-10535 GCA_964618985.1 uncultured Chloracidobacterium sp. | reverse complement strand
TGCGTGAGAATACCGAAAGGCCCGAAGCTGTTAAATCCGGCGTCGCCAAACTCGTCGGTGATGATCCAGGAGCGTTGAAACAGCTTCTTGAAAAAAATTACGCCGACGATAACTGGATCAGATCCGTAACAAAGGTCGCTAACCCATTTGGCGATGGCAAAGCTGCGGCTCGCATAGTAAAGATCATTGAGAAAAATCTAGTGACGGAACAGTTTCCGATCAACGCCGCAAAGGACGCCTCATCCTGATCGACAAATGAAACTTGTAAAAACATCTCAAAAACATTTGTTGACCATTTTGGTCGAAGACTATTTTCATGTCGGCGCGTTCGAGAATCTGATCCAGCAACGAAATTGGTCGAACTTTGAGCCGCGTTATGAACAAAATACGATAAAAGCTCTCGATCTGCTTGATGAATACGGCACAAAGGCGACCTTTTTTGTGCTCGGATGGATCGCAGAACAAAATCCGGGACTCATTCGCGAGATCGCTGCTCGCGGGCATGAGATCGCGAGCCGAGGTTACTATCATCGCACCCTGAAGAATTTAACGGACGAAGAATTCCGAGAAGATCTGAAACGGACGAACAAAGCTATCGAAGACGCATGCGGTCAAAAAGTGCTTGGGTATCGTGCTGCTGAGAAACTTTCATTCAAAGATAATGAGTGGATGCTTAATGTGCTGTCTGACGAAGGTTTTGCATATGACGCATCATTTCTGCCCAACAAAAAAGACTCAAAAACAAAACGTTTTGCTCATCAGGCCCACATCAATAGAAAAGCGATCTGGGAATTTCCTTATTCAACGCAGGACCTTGGGCTCGGCCTGCTCCCGATCTCGGGCGGCAATTACTTTCGTCAAATTCCCTATACACTGATGCGACAGGCCGTTCGAAATTGGACACAGCGCCAAAATGAGCCATTAGTGTTTTATTTGCATGTTTGGGAGCTCGACCCCCAACAGCCACGCATATCAGCCGCGTCCAACTACAACCGCATCCGCCATTACCGCAACCTGGATAAAATGGAATGGGTCATGCGAGAGAATCTTGAACTCTACAATTGCACCAGTATCGCTGAATATCTTGATTTAAAAGAAGACGTCCAAGTGCAAAGATCAAAGATCAAAGATCAAATTCCGGAAATCAGGAAATCTGGAATTAGAAATTTGAGATCTGAAATCTCAATCGTTATTCCCTGCTACAACGAGACCGATGCTTTGCCCTATTTGGCAAACACGCTTCGGGCGGTAGAGGCTGGTCTCAATGAAAATGGCTATCAACCATATTTTATATTTATCGATGATAAAAGCACCGATGGAACATTAGATCTGCTAACGGAACTTTTTGGAAATAAAAAGAACGTCAAGATCTTAAAGCACGACAACAATCGCGGCGTTGCCGCCGGAATAATGACCGGGATCCGCGCGGCAAAGACAGAGATCGTATGTTCGATGGACTGCGATTGTACATACGATCCGCACGAGCTTCTCAATATGCTGCCGCTGATGGCAGAAAATATTGATATGGTGACGGCGTCGCCCTATCACAAAGACGGCGGCGTTCGAAATGTTCCCGGTTGGCGTCTGTTCCTTTCACGCGGAGCCTCATTTCTCTATCGACGCGTTCTGCGGTCAAAACTTGATACATACACGAGCTGCTTCCGGGTTTATCGCCGCAGTACGATGGTTGGCATGCAATTGAACGAATCGGGTTTTCTCGGCGTTGCCGAAATGCTCGGCCGCCTGGACTTAAGCGGCGGCAAGATCGTCGAGTTTCCTGCTGTTTTGGAGGTGCGTCTCTTTGGCCTGTCAAAGATGAAAACAGCCAAGACCATCCTCGGCCATCTGAAACTGCTTTCATCTCTCTCAAAATTGCGTTGGTTTCGGAAATCCGAGGCGATTAAACCTATCATTACGACAAAGAAACTCAACATAGTTTCTGAAAATTCGACCGAACTTAATTAATAAATTATGACACCTACAAAACAAGCGGAAAGGCTGATGATGCTGCCTTCCGATCAGGATGCGTCCGGGCGGACGTTTGATGAAACAGAGATCGCTTACGTCACCGAAGCATTACGCTCCGGTACGCTGACGACGACAAAAGGAAAGTTTGGCAAGCTGCTGGAACAGAAATTTGCCGAGAAGTTTGGTGCGAAATACGCTTACGCCTGCACGTCAGGCTCGGCGGCGATCCACATAGCGGTCGCGACCGTCAACCCGAATCCCGGCGATGAGATCATCACGACCTCGATCACCGATATGGGCGCATTGACGCCGCTGATGTATCGCGGTGTAGTTCCTGTGTTTGCCGAGGTCGATCCGAAGACATTGAATGTCACCGCCGAGACCATAAAGGCAAAGATCAGCGACCGCACAAAAGCGATCATCGTCACGCACCTGTTCGGCAATCCGTGCGTAATGGAACCGATCATGGCTTTGGCAAAAGAACACAACCTGCCCGTTATCGAAGATTCAGCACAGACATTTCTTGCAAAGTGCGGCGAAAAGTTTGCCGGCACAATCGGCGACATCGGTTGTTTTTCGCTTCAGCAAGGCAAGCACATGACCACCGGCGAAGGCGGGATGGTCGTCACAAATGACGAAAAGCTCGCCCGTCATATGTTTCTGTATATCAATAAAGCTTGGGGCTACGGAGACGCGAATGCGGATCATTATTTCATGGCACTGAACTATCGCATAAGCGAGCTTCAGGCCGCGGCGGCTCTAGGCCAGCTCGAAAAACTTGAAGAGTGTGTTACAAACCGTCAGCGAACCGCTGCGATGTTGACAGATTTACTCGACGGCATAGATGGTATCGAGCTACCTGTGATCGCGGATAACGCGACACACGTTTACTGGAAATACTGCCTTACCGTTGACGACACTAAGATCGAGGGCGGTTCGCCCGCACTCGCAAATCTTCTCAAGGAAAAGAATATTTTCTCGGCACCGCGTTATATCGTAAAGCCGGCTTTTATGTGCCAGGTTTTCCAGGAAAAGAACACGCTCGGCGACAGCCACTTTCCGTTCAACCTCGCTCGGACAGGCGCAGTCGATTACGAAATGGAAAATTATCCATTAACGGCAAAAGCCCTGCACGACGTGCTAGTCCTGCCTTGGAATGAGAAATATACCGAGGAACATGTTCGATATATCGCGGACAACGTAAGGATCGCGGCAAGTAAGCTGCGAAAGTAAATCCAATGGGACTTATGTGACGCATATGTCCCATATGTCCCATTTTCTAATATTATGCACAAACTGAAATTTGGATTGGTCGGAGCCGGTGGAATCGCACAGGCGTATGCGCAGGCTTTTAACGAGAGTAAATGCTGCGATCTGGTCGCAGTCGCCGATGTGCGGCCCGAAGCCGCATCTGCCTTGGCTGAGATCGTCGGCGGCAAAGCTTATAACGATTACAAGCAATTGGCGGAAACAGAACTCGACGCGGTCATAGTAGCAACACCGCCTTCGACGCATCCTGAAATAGCATGCTTCTTTATGGAGCGCGGACTTCCGGTTCTCTGCGAAAAGCCGCTCTGCGTAATCGTCGCCGACGCGGAAAAGATGATCGGCGTTGCCGAAAAGCAAAATGTTCTTTTCACGATGGCGTCGAAATTCCGCTATTGCGACGACGTGATCAAAGCCAAAGGCATTCTCGCGTCCGGCGTTCTTGGCGAGGTGCTGCAGTTTGAGAATGCATTTACCGCCAAGGTTGACATGTCAAAGCGTTGGAATTCGCAGGCCGAAATTTCCGGCGGCGGCGTTCTTATCGACAACGGCACGCACTCAGTCGATATCATTCGTTATTTTCTTGGCAGCATTGATTCGGTCCTGGTCGTCGACGCCGGCGGAACACAAGGATTGACGGTCGATGAGAACGTAAAGATGTTCGCCAAAACAAAAAATAACGTTACGGCGAGCGTCGATCTTACATGGGGCATAAACAAAGAGCTGCCCTATTTCATCAGCATTTACGGCACAAACGGCACGCTGCACATCGGCTGGCGTGAGTCAAAATACAAACTCAACACAAGCCCTGATTGGACGGTATTTGGAAAGGGCTATGACAAAACAGCTTCGTTCAAAGGCAAGATCGAGAATTTTGCACATGCCCTTCGCGGTAAAGAAGAGTTGTTCATCAAGCCTTCGGACGCCCTCGCATCGGTGCAGGCGATCGAGGCGGCTTATAAATCACTAAGGCAAAATCTGTGGCAACCTGTTATCGAAAAAGCGGCTGCCGCCAAATAACTTTATGGCAAGAATACATCCGACCGCAATAATCGAAGAAGACGTCACGATCGGCGAAGGCACGAGCATTTGGGACAACGTTCACATCCGGCATGGAACCACGATCGGCGAGGAATGCATCGTCGGCGAAAAGAGCTACATCGCTTATGACGTGCAGATCGGCGATCGTGTAAAGATAAACGCGATGGTCTATATTTGCGCGGCCGTGACGATCGAAGACGGCGTGATGATCTCGGCTTCGACGACGTTTACCAATGACCGTTTTCCGCGTGCTACATTTCCCGATCTCAAATCGCTTAGGCCGAGCGAACCGGACGAACACACTTTACCGACATTGGTTCGCGAAGGCGCCACGATCGGTGCCGGCTGCGTCATCGGGAACGACCTTGAAATAGGCTGCTGGGCAATGGTCGGAATGGGTTCGGTAGTAACCAAAAGCGTTCCCGATTTTCATCTTGTGCTCGGTTCGCCGGCACGATCAATCGGTGCGGTGTGCAAATGCGGCCAGCTTTTTCATAAATTTGCCGACGCTGACACGGGAACATTTTCCTGCGAGTGCGGGTTGGAATATGAGATCGCGGCTCAAAACGTTATCGAGATCGAGCCCGAGGTTGAGGTTGAAAAACATAGGGCGGCTCGGATGGCTGAGCCCTATTTTGTTTGACGCATGAGTGAAAGAGTGGCAATTGTCGGTTCCGGCTTTCTTGGCATGACGCTGGCATTGCGTCTGGCCGAATCCGGTGCCAGCGTCACACTTATCGAAGGCTCCGACGAAATCGGCGGCCTTGCCTCAGCATGGAATATCGGCGATGTCGTTTGGGACAAGCACTATCACGTAACTCTCGCCTCTGATAGATTCACCCGTAATCTCGTTGAACAATTTGGTCTCGGTGACGAATACCGCTGGGTCGAAACCAAAACCGGAATTTATACCGACGGACATTTATTCTCGATGTCCGACTCAATGGAGTTTCTCGCATTCCCCCCTCTAAATCTACTAGACAAGCTGCGGCTTGGAGCCACGATCTTTTACGCGTCGCGTGTCAAAGACTGGAAGCGTCTAGAAACGGTCACAGTCGAAGATTGGCTGACAAAACTCTCGGGCAAAAGGACATTCGAAAAGATCTGGAAGCCATTATTGATGGCAAAACTCGGCAAGGCTTATAAAGAAACGTCCGCCGCGTTCATATGGGCGACGATCCAGCGTTTGTATGCCGCAAGAAACTCCGGCCTCAAAAAAGAAATGTTCGGCTATGTTCGCGGTGGTTACGCCCGCGTTCTGAAACGTTTTGGCGAAGTGCTGGTTGAAAAGGGCGTCGATATCAGGCTGAATTCGCGCGTCGAAAAAATTGAAAAACTTGAAAACGGCAAACTCCGGGTATCTTTGCCTGTGGCTCGCAGGCGAGGCGATGCAAACGGCCACGCAATGCCGCAAAAAACCAAATACGGCATTATGCAAACCGCCACGGCGATCGCCCGCGGATTTTCAGGCGGCTTTCTCTCTGAGCCCGATCTGCCGCCAAACAGCGGGATCAAATTTAACGGAAACGGTGTCGGCGATACGTTCGACAAGGTGATCCTGACCTGTCCGTCAAACATAGCAGCAAAGATCGCGCCGCAGCTCACAGAAACCGAAAAACGCGACATGGAAAATATCAGATACCAGGGCATTGTCTGCGCGTCCGTGCTGATGAAATGCTCGCTGTCAAATTTCTATGTCACCAACATCACCGACGAAGCCCCGTTCACCGGTGTGATCGAGATGTCCGCGTTGGTCGATAAGAAGGAGTTTCGCCGCAATGCTCTCATCTATTTACCAAAATACGTCGACCCGGACGATGAGCTTTTTGAAAGATCCGACGAGGAAATAGAAAAAATATTTCTGGACGGTCTGGAAAAAATGTATCCGCTTTTCTCGCGAAAAGATGTTCTTGCATTCAAGGTCTCGCGCGTCCGACAGGTTTTTCCGCTGCCGGTCTTAAATTACTCGCGCGATCTGCCTTCGATGAAAACATCTGTCGAAGGCTTGTATGTGGTCAACTCATCGCACATCGTCAACGGCACGCTGAATGTAAACGAAACCGTTCAGTTAGCTGAAATGTTTTTTGAAGAGAATTTTCACCACTAAGACACAGAGAACACAAAGAAATATCTCAAATAACTTTGTGCCCTTTGTACCTTTGTGGTTAACGACACAATGAAAACGATAGCGAGCCTTTCGCTCGACCTCGACAATAAATGGTCTTATATGAAGACGCACGGCGATGCGGGCTGGGAGTCATACCCGTCGTATCTCGAAACGCTCGTGCCGCGCGTGCTTTCTTTTCTGAAAGAGCGAAATCTGAAGATCACGTTTTTTATAGTCGGGCAAGACGCTGCTCTTGAGAAAAATCGTGAAGCGATAGCCTCGATAGCCGCCGCCGGGCATGAGATCGGAAATCACAGCTTTAATCACGAGCCGTGGCTGCATCTTTATTCAAAAGACGAGTTGATAACCGAATTTGAGAAAACCGAGGCTGCAATTGAAAATGTGACAGGCATGACCACGGTCGGATTTCGCGGTCCCGGCTACAGTCTCAGCCCGACGGTTTTGGAGGTTTTGGCCGAGCGTGGTTATGAGTATGATTGCTCGACACTGCCGACTTACATCGGACCGTTTGCACGTGCGTATTACTTTTTCAAATCGCCCACGATGACCGAGGAAGAGCGCGAAAAACGCAAGAAACTTTTTGGCAAGCTGTCGGACGGTTTTCAAAGCCTAAAACCTCGAATGATGAATGTCGCCGGTCGCAACATGGCAGAAATTCCGGTAACAACATTTCCGATAATCAAAACACCGATCCATTTGAGCTACCTGCTTTATCTTTCCACATTTTCGCGCGCCGCGGCGCTTACTTATTGGCGTTTCGCTCTCGCTATGTGCCGTGCGATGGGCGTACAGCCCTCGCTATTGCTTCATCCGCTTGATTTTCTGAGTGGCGATGATGCTCCGGAACTCAAGTTCTTTCCTGGTATGAGAATGGCGCTGGGAGACAAGCTCGCAATGATGAGCGAAATACTGTCTATCTACATTGAGAACTTTGAAGTTGTCTCGATTAGCGAACACGCGATTGCAGTTCGACGAGGTGCGGGCGAGGAGCGCTCCGAAGCGTCGATTATCAGCGAAGTAAGTTGAACGATTTTTTTAAATATGCAGTTGTCGGAGTTTATTGACAATGGAATTTTAAGCACGAACATGACTACGCGTGAGCGGGCATTCGAGAGTGTGAACGCGCGCTTTGTCGTCGTCGTGATGCTCGTCCTTTCCGCGTTGATCGCGGTTGATCGGATTGCCGTGCCCGACGTGCCGATCAACGTAGATCCGGCTTCGTACGCAGTCGTCAGCCACGAACTTCTCAACGGCAAAAACCTTTACACTGACATCTGGGATCACAAACCGCCCGCTCCGTTCGTCACGTATGCGCTTGCGGAGATCGCGTTCGGCTATTCACCTCAGACATTGCGCATTCTCAACTTTATCGTGTGTTTGATTGTGTTATGGGGCATCTTTCTGGCAGCAAAGCACGGTCCCGGCGGGCACATCTCAGGTTTGGTTGCGGCGTTTCTGTGGGCGATTGTCTCGGGAAGTGTCGGCCTCGAAGCACGTGATGCGAATACCGAACCTTTTATCGACGCGTTTGTGGTCTTCGCGTTTTATTTAATTGTCGCAAACCGTAAAGACGGATTGTCGTTTTTGATGTCATTCGTTGTCGGCTTGCTGTTCTTCTGTGCGTCACTCTACAAACCCGTCGTTGCAGCGAATGTAGTGCTCATCACGCTCGCGTATTTTGTGTTTGCCGAGAATCGCAAACGAGCGTTTTACAACGCATTGACTATCGGCGCAGTCGGCGTGTCAGGTTGGTTGGTGCTCTTTGCATATTTTTACGCAACAGGACGCGGCGACATTTTCTATAAGAGCATTGTCGTTTTCAACAATCATTATTCCGGCAATATAATCGAGAATATTGTCGCCCCCGTTTTTGGACAAGCGGATCTTTTCATAGATGTGATCGGACCGCTTGCCATGTTTGCAACCATAGGAACGGTTTGCTCATATCTGTATGAGAAGCGTCTTGGTGTTTTGATCGCAGCATGCTCAATATCATCGTGGATCGCGCTAGCAGCGGCCGGGCGATTCTCAGTTCATTATTATCAGTTGTGGGTTCCGTCGCTCGTAATTGCATCGGCATGGGGCATCGGTTATTTTCTTGTTTCCGCAAAAACTGCTCACAGAGCGATCGTTTGCGCAGCAGGTTTGACGCTCGCGGCGACGCTAATTGTTTTCCAACTGCCATATTATCGAACGCTCTATGCGAACGAATTCATCCCAGTATTGCAGGTGCTAAATGCTACGGATAAAACGGTTGACGCTATTAATTCGCTCCTTCGTGACGAAGAGACTTTCTACCTTTGGGGTGTCACACCAAATCTTTATCTGCTGGCAAATCGTCGTCCGCCGGCCAGTGTTTTGTTCGACAATCACTTGAGGGATAATCCGATCGTCGACGATTTGGCAGCGCAAGTTCGAGAACAGCTTGAACGTTCGCATCCCGAAATTCTCGTCATTGAACAAGATTGTCCTCCTCCTCCTGAGTGGCTGACTAAGGATTTTGAATCGACGCCTGTCTATTCCGACCCGCAAAATTACAAGATGTATGCTCGTCGCGGCGGACGGATAGCTAGCGAAAAAAATGTGAACGGAGATGGGCAACAGTAAAATGACAATTATGACTCAAGACATAAAACCAGTGGCGATCATCGGCGCCGGTCTGGCTGGGTTGACCGCTGCGGACTATTTACGTGAAAAGCAAGTGCCGTTTGTTTTGTTCGAGGCGGGCAAAAAGATCGCTGGCCTCGCGACGAGTTTCACAGATGAAGAAGGCTTCAGTTATGACTTTGGCGCGCATTTTGTGACGAATCGACTCGCAGATGCAATTGGCGTCGGTGACGAATGCCTCACGGTAAAACATTACGGCGAGCGAGTATGGCTCTGTGGAAAAACCTATTCGTATCCGTTCGGCTTGATGGCGATCCCGCGAATGACGTTGAGCGGCATTAAGACAAAATTATCCGGCAACGGTAAAGCAAATGCTTCAGCAGCCGAGTGGTTCCGCAACGCATTCGGCGCGGCTTTGGCTGATGAAGTTGCTCTGCCGCTCATCGAAGCGTGGTCAGGTGCAAAGCCAAACGATCTTTCCGCTGCCGTCGGTGAAAGCCTGCCCGGCAGTATCGCTAAAACATTGTATCTAAAGGCCGCAAGCATAGTTACGCGTCGTGCAGTCGCCTGCGGCTACAGCCGCGAATTGAGCGAATCGGCGGGCGTCTACCACGTTTATCCGAAGACCGGCGTTTCAACTCTTTGCGAAAAACTTGCGAGTGGCCTCAACGGACAACTCAAGCTCGAATCGCCCGTCGAGGAGATCATCGTCGAAAACGAACGTGTCACCGCTGTAAGATCGAACGGGAAACTTCACGAAGTTTCAGCAGTGATCAGCACGGCGCCGGCAAACATTCTTGCAAAGCTTGTTAGAGGAACCAGCGCGCTCGACAATGTCGCAAAGTTTCGTTTTCGGCCGATGATCTTCGTCAATTTAAAACTAAAAGGACGCGGCCTGCTGCCAGACACTGTATTGTGGTTTCCCGAAGATAAATTTCCTTTCTTCCGGCTTACCGAAGCAACGCTTTCGATGCCGTGGCTCGCACCCAAAGATCACACCGTCATCACGGCCGATATCGGCGCAGAAAAAGACGACGACACCTGGAACATGAGCGACGACGAACTCGTCGAGATGTGTTTGAACTCGATGTCAGAGATCGTTCCCGACATTCGCGAGCGATATCTCGGCCACAATATTTTGAAGACGGGAATTTCGTATCCGGTGTTTCTAAAAGAATACGAGCAAGCGAGAAAGGAATTTGAAAAATCGACGAACATACCAAATCTTCTGAGCATTGGGCGCAACGGCGAGTTTTCGCATATATTTATGGAAGACGTTTACTTCCGCACTCAAAAAAAAGTCGCCGAACTTGTAACAATTTTAACGAACGCCGACAATGCAAAACCCGCGAACCATCAGTAACCATGTGATCTTTGGACTCATCGTCCTGCATCTTTTGATGGTTCTGCCGCTCGCATATTTTTTGAATATCTGGGCCGACGAGGCATCGACGCTTTATACGACGCAGAATGGGTTTTGGCCTGCGTTTCAGAATGCGGCGGCGGATGAGAAACAGGCTCCGCT
>CAZUEI010000043.1:0-10610 GCA_964618985.1 uncultured Chloracidobacterium sp. | reverse complement strand
AAAATATTTTGATCCAGGGCGAGTATCCAAACAGCGTCGCCAAACTCACCGATTTTGGCTTGTCGAAAAGTTTTAAGGAAACAGGAATGAGCGGCGTGACGATGGTCGGCGATGTTGCCGGAACAATTGCCTATATGCCGCCCGAACAAGTTCGTGATTTTAAGGACGTAAAGCCGCCGGCAGATATATATGCAGTCGGAATGATGGCCTACACGCTCTTGACCGGTGCAAATGCGCTCGACATCAGCTCAAAGGCCGGTATCGCTGAGACAGTAAAAGCGATATTCGAGAAACCCATCGTTCCAGTCAGGGATCGCGTTCCGGATGTGCCCGCTAATCTAGCCTCGGTGATCGAGACCGCGCTGGCAAAACACGTCGAAAAGCGTTGGCGAACTGCCGGTGCCATGCGTCAAGCACTTTTGGCTTCGTCGTCGTGAAATTCAACGACCTGATCGCCGGTATTTTTTGATTCGTGAAGGACTGCATTGATCGCCCCGCCGATCATCAACGCCAAGGCAGTCAGGTAGAGCCAGAGCATCATGATTATCACAGCACCGAGCGAGCCGTAAGCTTTGTTGTAGGTGTTGAAATAGCCGAGATAGAGACGAAAGCCGCCAGTGAAAATTATCCACAAAAGGATCGCCACGATAGACCCCGGCATTATCCACTTCCAGCGAAATTTCTTAAAATCAGGCAGCAGATTGTAAATGATCTCGCAGGCGAAGAGCATGACGATCAATATCGTGATCCATTGGATGCCAACGAGTATTAGGGGAGAAGTGACCTCCAATCCGACGCTTGCGAGGCTGTATTGGACGAGTTCCCAGCCGTAGAAAACAACAGTCAGGACGAACGCGGTCAGGAACGTCACGACCAATGTGAGAGCCAGCGATTGTAATTTTGTCCGCCACCATGAACGCGTTTCCTTTAGATCATAAACTTCGTTCATGGCGCTGCGGATAGCATCGACTCCGGCGGACGCCGACCAGAGCGTTACAAGCAAACCAAGCGTGGCTTTTCCGCCAGTGCTGTTGGCAATTATCTCGTCGATCGTTTTTCTGACGAGATCAAATACAGCCGTCGGCATCAGTCGATTCAAATAACTGAACAACTCGCTCTTGAACCCGTCGGATGTTTCCAGAAGCAGGCCGAAAAGGCTTACGAGAAAATAGATAAGAGGGAAAAGAGCGAACGAGAAATAAAATGCGACCTGCGCCGAACGGTCGATAATATCGGCTTCGAACGACCTTTCATAAAGCCGCCAAAAAAGATCTTTCCAGTTTTTTGAGGAGTTAAACTTCATGCTGAAGTTTTGCGCGTCTTCCGCAATTAGCCGCGAGAGCGCTCGAGCAGCGTCATCGCGAGCACGCTTAACATCACGCATGCTTCCTCATTTGGCGGAATTTGCGTTAAGGGCGTGAGCTTGAATTTACCTTCGAAAAATGCGGGCTGTTTTTCCAGCCTTGCGACTTGCGAATCGTCCATTCGCGAAACTATATATGAGGGGTGGAAAAAAAATCCGGTAAACATTCCGATGATGGGTAACTCGCCGATCAGCGAGTCAACCACTTTGATCCAGCCGTTCTCTTCGCTGATCTTCATAACCTGGTTGTCGGCGTCGTCGTAGATCTCGTAGTTTGCTCGCCAAAGCGAGCGCATTCCTTTACGCTTGATCGAGCCGATGAAATTTCCGGAGCTGTCGGTGAAATTATATTTCGCCGAAAAATCGATCATTCGGTCTGCCTTGATGTTATAGAGATGCTGCGTCTGGCTCTCGTCGGCAAAGACGTTGATGTCCTCCTTTAGTTTAAAAAGCTTCTGCTTGACATAGCCGAGCAATGCGCCGTTGGCGTCGCGAATGTAGATCTGGCTGGCGATAGCGAGCAGTTTAAAAGTAAGCTCAACCGGATAGTTCATAATTGTGAATTGTAGCAAATTAAGTCGGTCCGTCACCGCTATAATGACGAGGCACTCGCAGGTTTATGCCGCACGTGATCTCGTATGAGATCGTGCCCGTTCTCATTGCAAGCTCTTCGGTTGTGATCTGCTGTCCTCCGCTTTCGCCGATGAGAATTACGTCATCGTCAACATTTGCATTCTCAATATCGGTAACATCAACT
Organism: uncultured Chloracidobacterium sp.; assembly: GCA_964618985.1. GTDB lineage: Bacteria > Acidobacteriota > Blastocatellia > Pyrinomonadales > Pyrinomonadaceae > OLB17. The sequence continues at coordinate 8,490 of CAZUEI010000043.1, read as the reverse complement.
ATCGTCCAGTCCATGGAAATGCGGCCGACGACCGGGGCAAGAAAACCATTGACGATCACATTTGCGTTGTTCGACAGCAAGCGGCTGTAACCATCCTGATAACCGATCGGGATGGTTGCGATCAGCGATTCTCTCGTCGCAGTGAACGCACGTCCGTAACCGAGTGTTTCGCCTTTTGAAATCCTTTTTAATTGCGTGATCTTTGTATGCAGCGAGAGCACCGGTTTCAATTTTGGTTTGGCGATCTCTTTTGGCAGCACATCGCCGCCAAGACCGTAAAGTACGCCGCCGAGCCGAACCATATTGCCGCGGGCATCCGGATGCGCTATTGCTCCGGGCGAGTTTGCGAGGTCTTTGTAGATCGGCTGAAAGCCTTTATCCTCGAAGATCTTCACGGCAGTTTGAAACCGTTCGATCTGGAGTTTGGTAAAGTCATTTTCCGAAAGGTCGTCCGCCGAAGCGAAATGCGTCATTACACCTTCCAGCTTTAAATGATCGAATTTTTTCAACTCATCAGCAAATTTTTCGACTTCTTCAAGGCGAACGCCTATGCGTCCCATGCCTGTGTCTATCTTGACGTGAATAGAAAGTTCTAACTTTCTTTTTTCCGCCGATCTATTAAACGAAGCAGCCTTATCAAGTTGGAAAATGACCGGAACCAGATCGTGGCTGATCAGCGCGTCTTCCTGGCCGTGCCAAAAACTGCCGAGACAAAGGATCGGGGTTTTTATTCCGGCATTTCTTAACTCGACACCTTCTTCGGGCAGGGCAACGCCAAACCAGTCAACGCCTTCGTGTTCCAGACGTTTTGCACAGCGGGCGGCGCCATGGCCATAGGCGTCGGCTTTGACGACGGCCATTATTTTTATTCCCTCGCCGATGAACTTTTTTGACGAATGGAAATTAAAGGCGAGAGCGTCGAGATCGATATATGCCTGGGTCGGACGCTTTTCAGTAGTTAAAGCCATTTTTGACTCGTCTGATAGATTAAGAGGGGTCTGTAAATGTTGACAGTAAGATGGTTATAAAATATCTCAAGTGATACATTTAATCTATTTATAGAGGTATATTCGCATGCTTTTTAGGCGGATTTGAATCCCGTTTATTCTTAAGAAGCTCAAGGGCACGAATGAGCTTTGGACGCGTGAATTTTGGCTCAATTACTTCGTCGATGTATCCGCGTTCGGCCGCAACATAAGGATTTGCGAACTTTTCGTTGAATTCGTTGACTATCCGCTGACGATTTTCCTCAGGATTTGTCGTGTCGGCAAGTTCCTTGCGGTAAAGTATGCCGACCGCACCTTCTGCTCCCATAACAGCGATCTCAGCGGTCGGATAAGCAAAATTGATGTCAGTACGGATATGCTTTGAGGCCATAACGCAATATGCTCCGCCGTATGCCTTTCTGGTAATGACAGTGATCTTTGGCACCGTTGCCTCGGCAAAGGCGAATAAAAGCTTTGCTCCGTGGCGAATTATGCCCTGATGTTCCTGATTGACGCCCGGCAGAAAACCGGGAACGTCTTCGAACGTGATCAGCGGAATGTTAAAACAATCGCAGAAACGCACAAAACGGGCTGCTTTTACCGATGCGTCTATATCCAGTACGCCAGCCAGAAAAGCCGGTTGGTTGGCAACGATGCCAACCGAATTGCCACCTAACCGCGCAAAACCAATAACTATATTGGGCGCGTAATGCTCCTGGATCTCAAAAAAATAGCCTTCATCAACGACATTGTGAATGATGTCGCGAATATCATAAGGCTGGGTAGCTGATTCCGGGACCATCGAATTGAGGCTTTCGTCTGCCCGGTCGTGCGGATCATCTGTCGCAATAAATGGCGGATCGTCCATATTGTTGGAAGGGATGAACGACATCAGTTCTCGTGTCAGCCGCAATGCGTGTTCGTCGGAATCCGCGGCAAAATGAGCGACGCCGGACTTTGCGTTGTGGGTCATCGCTCCGCCAAGCTCGTCTTTTGTAACGTCCTCATGCGTAACGGTCTTTATCACGTCGGGCCCGGTGATGAACATATACGAAGTGTCCTTGACCATCACGTTAAAATCTGTGATCGCGGGCGAATAGACGGCACCGCCGGCGCAAGGGCCGAGAATACAGCTGATCTGCGGAATAACACCGCTTGCGAGAGTGTTGCGAAGAAAGATATCGGCATAGCCGGCGAGAGAAACAACGCCCTCCTGAATGCGGGCTCCGCCTGAATCGTTGAGGCCGATCACGGGAGCGCCGGTTTTCATCGCCATATCCATGACCTTGCAGATCTTTTCGGCGTGGGTTTCGGAAAGCGAGCCGCCAAAGACGGTAAAATCCTGTGCAAACACAAAAACGGCACGCCCATCGACAAGGCCGTGTCCGGTGATCACTCCGTCGCCCGGGAACTTATGTTCTTCCATCCCAAAGTCTGTTGAGCGGTGAACGACAAATTTGTCAAACTCCTCAAAGCTGCCGTCATCCAGAAGAAACTCGACCCTTTCGCGGGCGGTCATTTTTCCAGCGGCTTTTTGTTTCTCCACACGCGCTTTACCGCCGCCTTCTTCGGCAATGTGTGATCTTTCTTTTAAAAGTTCGATCTTGCTTTTGGTTTTCGATTCGGGCTTCATATCGCCTAAGTTTAGCGATTTTACGCTCCATTTCAAAACGCCGCGATAAATGATTAAATGATTGAGGCGATGGATGAAATTCCAAAAATAGTAAGCCGTGATAATGGGCGTCTGGTTCACGCCAGAAAGGTGCGCGACGGCAAGGTGCGTTCGCAGATGTTCATCGAAGGGCGGCGATTGGTTAACGAGGCTCTTTCATCTGATCTGGTGATAGATGAGTGTTTTGTGTCGGAAGATTTTCGAGATGCGGAAATGCTGGATGACGTCTCGAAACGTACAGAGGCGATCGCGCAAATTTCCGGCCGATTATTTAGATCAGTAGCCGATACCGACCATTCACAGGGAATTATTTTGATCGCGAAACGTCCTGAAGGTTTGGCTGAGCGGATCGACTTGCGTCTAGGCATTTCTTCCTTACCAATCGTTGTTTTTTTGAAAGAGATCAATAATCCTTCGAATTTAGGTGCGGTGCTACGGACGGCTGAGGCCGCGGGCGTGGCAGGTATCATTGTTTCAACTAATTCCGCCGATGTTTATTCGCCGAAAAGTCTGCGGGCGGCAATGGGCGCAAGTTTTCGACTGCCGATATGGAACGATGCAGATCTTGGAGACGTTTTACGATGGGCAAGAGCGAAGAATTTTAGGACAACTGCGACAAGTTCTTCGACTGTTATTAGCTACACTGAACTTGATTGGAAAATACCGAGGCTTTTGATCTTTGGTTCTGAGGCTCACGGCCTTAGCGATACGGAACTCGCGAGTATCGATGAGGCAGTTAAAATTCCAATGGAGAACGATGTTGAAAGTTTGAATCTCGCTGTCTCGGCAGGCATTATTCTGTTCGAGGCAAAGAGGGAGAATGGCAACTAAAAACTAATAACTATAAATTGAAGCAAGTTATTCTGTCTCAGTATTAAATTCATCTCGTTCACGATCGACAGCATTTCTGTGTGAGAACGCCATTAACATTCCAAGCATTACGAAACTGGTTACAAGGCTAAACCCGCCGTGGCTGACAAAGGGAAGCGTGATGCCGGTCATCGGAAGCGCACGAGTAATGCCGCCGATATTTACCAGCGCCTGAAAACCGATAAATGCAGTGAGGCCGATCGAACATAATTTACTAAACATGTCGCGCGAATCACGCGCAGTTCTAACGCCTGCGCCGACGAAAACGATCAGCGCAAAAATTATTAACAGTCCGCCAAAAAGCCCAAGCTCTTCGGCTAACGCCGCGAAAACATAATCCGAATCCGAGACGGGAATTAACTCGGGATATCCAAGTCCAAGACCGCGGCCCGTCACGCCTCCCGACGCAAGGCCAAATGTTGCTTGAGCAGGCTGAAATGCCAAGTCGTCGAACCACGCGTCGATGTTAATTGTTTTTTGCAGATCCGGATTTTCTTCGACCATTTGCGGCAGCTTCGGATCCCTTTTCACAAGGTCGGCATAATAATCGTCATAGTCTTCTTTCCACCAACTGGTTTCCGGCGGCGGCGGATTAAAGCCGTCAAGCCATAAATGGAAACGCTGTTGTATGCGGTTGGGCAATATCAATCGAACAGGTTTTGCGAGCGAAGGAAGAAGCGGAACTTTTTCCTGCGTTTTATCCGGCAGCGCTCCGACGATTAGAACTGCCATCACAAATACGACGCTTCCGACAAGTACAAACCTCTGCGAAAAACGTCGAACCGCGATCAAGTAAAGCGTGGCATAGACCGAGCCGAAAACCATCATTTGCCCGAAGTCTTTCAAGACGAAAAATGGAAAGAACGGCAACGCCGCCATGAACACGATCGGCACGACATCCTTAGCCCGTGGAATTCCCCAATATGTTTTTGCGAGATTTTTATAGAGAACCGCGAGGATCGCGGCAAAGCCGATGAGGAAGGGAATTTTGGCGAGTTCCCAAGGCGTCATATTGCCGATCGATTTTCCAGCACGCGACGTTATAGCCGCGAGAAAAAGCGGCACTAGCGTAAGGGCAACGATCAAAAAGCCGTTGTTTTGCAAAAACTTGAGCGTATCGTCGCGACGCATGGCGATGAAAACCGCGATCAGACAAACAATACCGAAGAGCGGAATAAGCGTGAGGCCTGAACTAGCGACCGCTGCAATAGTGTCCTTCGCCGGGCGAAGAGTTTCCTTTGAAAGATCCACCGGCCCTGCGTTTGTCGCAGGCAATCCCATCATCTGTTTCTTTTCCGGCGAATAATTTTCCTGAATGTAATGTAGCTGCAGCGTCTTGATCTTTGCATCGCGCTCTTTTGTTATTGCCCTCAGCTTTGCGCGAAGCATCTCGCGTGATTTTTCTTTGTCAGTTAGGTCGGAGTTTTGTATCCGCTCCCTTTCAGAGGCATCGATGTCGGCGACGTATTCGCGGTCGGAAAAAAGGCGATACTGGACAGTTAATCCGATCGAGAATAGCAGGACGCAGCTTGTGTAAAGCGTCCAGTTACCGCTAAATCGCAAAAACCGCTTGATAAAAATCGGTAGTAACGCAAGGATCGAAAGCAGCGTCAGATTTCTAAGAGCCGCGAGACCGCTCGTTTCATAACCGCGGATCATCGCGCCGTAAAAGATCGAATAATGCGCGGTCGCAGTCAGGATGACGATGACCACGAGGATGAAAAAATGTGTTGAGGTTTTGTTCGTCATCTGAACGCAGGCTGACTTACTTTCGCTTTTTTGTGCTTGTTGGTTTCGGTTTGAATCTGTCACCGAGCAGTCCAAGATCTCTGGCCTTGAGGATCACATTGGCAGCGACCGGCGCGGCTGTCTGGCCGCCAAAACGATTGCCGATGTCTTCGATGACAACGGCAATCGCAAGCTGCGCGCTGTCGAGCGGTGCGATGCAAATGAACCAGCCGTCCGTGCGGTTGTAGGTCAAATACTCTTTATAGTCAACCATCTCGCCGTTTGAATTCTTTTTCTTTTTGAGGACGAACATTCGCTCACCGGTTTTGGGATCGTATTTCGGTACATTGTCTTTTTCAGCCGTGCCGGTCTTGCCGCCGGCGATGATGCCGGTTCCGGCGAGAGCGCTTCGCACGGCTCCGCCTGTTCCGCCGGATTCCTCGGTAACGGTTGACATGATCTCGCGGGCGACAGCTGCTTGCTGGGGCGATAAGACCTGCGAGAACATCTGCGGCTGAAGATCGAATTCGATCTTCGGCTTCATCAATTGCCCTTTTAAGTTAGCGGGAGCCGACGCGATCAAAGCCATTTGAAAAGGGGTCATCTGCGAAGCCAAGCCCTGCCCCATTCCTTCGATGCCGAAATCAAAAAGAGTCAGATCTTTGCCGACAACCATTGTCGAGCGAGCCGGGCTGATCGAGTTGGCGATTCGTCTGTCGCTTGTGTTCCAAATGTCGGGGAAGTAGCCCTGCGTCAAAGCATCTTCGCGTTTATCGACGGCGGCGATCCCGACCTGGCGTGCCGTTTCGCCCATTCGTTCGCGTCCGAGATGATTAGCCAGTTGTGCAAAATACTGATTGCTTGAAACCTTGAACGCTTCGCGGAGCGGTACGCCAGTCGCGCAAATTTCGCAGCTTCCGCCCGCGTCGCATATTGGTTTTGAGCCTGGGAAAGGCGTGTAGCAATCGGGCGCAGGCAGATCGGAACCTAGAAAATCCTGCTTTCCGGCACGAAACGCCGAGATCATAGTAAACGTTTTGAACGTCGAACCAGGCACGTAATATTCGCGCATGGCGCGGCTTAGCAGTGGCTTGCCAGGGTCGCCTTCCAGTTTCAAATAGCCGCTGTCCGTTTGAGCCTCGGCGAGGCTGTAGGACGGATTGGAATACATCGCCAGTACGTCGCCGGATTGCGGATTGAGGACGACGATCGCGCCTTTTTTGCCTTCGAGTTGCTTTGCGACAAAGGATTGCAGATTACGGTCGATCGTGATCCGCACGTCATTATTTTCTGGCTCGGGCTTTTTGTATTTGAACAACATTTTCCACGCCTCGGGCATCGGATCGGCGTTCCTTCTGTAGAGAGTGCGTTCGAGGCCAGGCGTGCCGCGCTCGGTTCCGAGAAGATGCGCCATTTCCTTTTCGAGCGGGAACGAGCGCACGATGTCACCGTCGGCATCGAGTTTGTAGTAAGCCAAAGCCTGGTCCAGCCTGCCGCTGCGGTCAAGCATCCAACCGCGCAGCGTAGCGGCATTTGCCCGGCGGTTGCGAAGGTCCTTGTAACTCAAAGCCTGAAACTGTTCGTTGTTATGGTCGGCGAAGTTTGTCCAATAGACCTGAAAACCAAAAACAAAAAATGCGAGCAGAACAAAAACGACATACCACACGCGAAGGCTGCGGTTGGCGCGTGTTTGGGAAAGTTTTTTGCTGACGACCGACGGCAGATCACGCTCGAAAACAAATTTTGGCCTGCGGAAATTTTCGAGAAAGGCAAGCAGCAGAAAGACAAGAAGGACTCCGACGCCTATAGAGTAAAAAATGGTGAGACCGGCGGGAGTGCGTTCCAGAACCTGGCCGCCGAAAATATATTCGGGCCGCAATTTTTGCCAATCGATCAGCAGGAAAAGATGGGTCATCTATTCACTTTCCTCAGCGGCAGTTTCGGGTTCCTTGGCAACCGGCGCCGGGACGTGTTCGAACATGACCTCGATCTCGCCGAACTTTACGCGGTCACCGTCCTCGAGCCGCATAGCCTTTCCGTAAGCGATACGCTGGCCATTAACAAAAGTTCCGTTGGTCGAGCCCGTATCCGCAAGAGAAAGGATGCCGTTTTCGTCCGCGACCAGCGAAGCATGAAATTTCGAGACGCTGGCGTCGTCAAGCGTTAGATCACTCGCAGTGGTTCGACCGACGCCGCATCTGTATCCGGCAGGGAAGTCGAGGCGTTTTTCCAGCTTCTTGCCGTCGATCTCAAATTTTGCTGTAACAGTGGCTCCTTTAGGCGTTTCCAAGACAGAACTGCTAACGTTGTCACTCTTACCAGAACGTCTAAAGGCATCACTCTTGCCGAGGATCGTTACATTCTGTTCGACGTCGCTTTCCTCGTCGCTGAATTTGTCGAAACTGACATAAAGCTTGACGCCCTCGATAAAATAATCGCGTTTAACCTCGAGCGAAACCGGAGCGAAAGTGTAATAAAGGGAATCGTTGATGTGATCGACAGCGGCGGCTAACAATTCGTCCCGAAGCGCGTCGATCGCGCCCTCTGAATCGTCTGAGAACTTATCCCACTGCATCTTGAGCTTGATATTGTGCGGGACGACCAGGCCTTTGCCGGGGACATCTTTTGCCTCGGCATCCAGGAGTTTCTTGATGCGTTCTATCAATTCGCTGGCAGCGAGGCTGCTCGAAGGAACCCAACGCCTTCCGGTAAAGCGGTCGAAAGAATCCCCGAGCTTCGTGAGTACGCCGCGCATCAGCCAGTCGGCGGAAAATGCTTTCTTTGGCGGTTGTTCTGTCATTCGGCGGCGCGAAAAAGCGGATCGGACAGTTGAAAATCTACGCCAATTCTAGCCGAAAAGGGACGAAAACGCGAGTGTTAACAAGCCGCCGCATCAGTCAAACAGACGAAAAGGCTGCGCATATTTCGCGCAGCCTTTTTCGCCTTTCTTGTTCCGATTCCTATTTCTCGACTACGCCCAATACGAAATTACTGATAGCGACCAAAGAATTTGCTGTCGCAGTCGAATTGTAAACAAGTGTTGAGTCGCCGCCACCTGAGAGGTCGTATTGCGGCGACAGGAATGTGGCTGAGGCCGTTGGCGTGATGCCGTCGCCGATCTGGCTTCCGACATACGGCGCCACAATAATATTTCCCTGGATGACACCGTTACCACCGCCTGATCTTATTATGCCGTCCTTTCCGGTCACGATTATCAGGCCCCTGAAATCAAAA
>CAZUEI010000042.1:0-10633 GCA_964618985.1 uncultured Chloracidobacterium sp. | reverse complement strand
TTTACTTCGGCGACAACGCGCTCGTGTTTTTCCGGTTCGCGGACGATGCCGCCCTTACCTACTTCGCCGCGGCCAACCTCAAATTGTGGTTTGATAAGGACGACTAGCTCTCCGGTTGGTTTCAAGAGAGGAATTATTGCAGGTAAGATCTTTGTAACGGAGATAAATGATACGTCAATCACGGCCAGGTCGAACTGCATATCAAAATCTTCTGGTTTGAGGTCGCGGGCATTGGTGTTTTCGCGTGTTTCGACGCGCGGATCGGTTCTCAACTGCCATACGAGCTGGTTTGTTCCTGAGTCAATAGCCACGACACGCTCGGCTCCGTGTTTGAGCAAACAATCGGAAAAGCCGCCCGTTGAAGAGCCGATATCAATGCAAACAAAGCCGGTTGGGCCAACGGAAAAGGCCATCAAAGCCGCCTCGAGCTTCAGCCCGCCGCGGCTGACATATTTGTTTTCGGGTGAATCGCCTTTGATGCGGATAGCTGCGTCGGAGGCAAAAAGTTCAGACGGTTTATCGACGCGTTTTTCATCGACGAGCACTACGCCGGCCATCACAAGCGCTTGTGCTCGGTTGCGTGAATCCACAAAGCCGCGCTCGACTAGCAATTTATCAATACGCTGGCGGCTCTTCATTTTAGGCTCGGTGAAAATGCTATTCTAAGCAAAATGGTGACGGAAACAAAGCTCGACAAATTTGCAAAATACGCTTGGTTCGTCCTGGGCTTCAATATTCTCGTGATATTGTGGGGCGTTTTTCTGCGTGCATCAAAGTCCGGCGACGGCTGCGGCCAGCATTGGCTTACTTGTGGGGGCGAGGTCATTCCATCGGCCCCTGAATTGAAAACGATCATTGAATTTTCACACCGCATAACTAGCTCAATGGCGGGTATTTTGCTGATCGTTCTTCTCGTCTGGGTGTTCCGTCTTTGGTCTGCACAAAAAAATGAGCAAAACCGGCTAACATTAAACGCTGCTATTGGATCATTTATCTTTATTGTAATCGAAGGCCTGCTTGGAGCCGGACTTGTTTTGACCGGAAACACCGCTGAAAACCTGACGCCTGAGCGCCCGCTGTGGATGGCCGGCCACCTAATAAATACCTTTATTCTACTTGCATTTTTGACGCTTACGGCTCGCTATGCGAGTGGTGGACGGAGTTTGAGCTTTCACATCCAGCCAAAATATCTCGCGGCTATAATTATCGGCGTCGTAGCCATCTTTTTGGTCGGGGTGAGCGGTTCTATCGCGGCTCTTTCGCATATGATCTTTCCGGCGGGCACGCTTGCCGAGGGAATGGCTAAAGATTTTTCTCCGACATCGCATCTGCTCTTACGCCTGCGTTTGCTGCATCCGATCACGGCTATTTTGACAAGCGTTTTCCTGATATTTCTGACGGGCTGGCTTGCAAAAGAACGTAAGGATGACAAAAAAGTCACCCGTTGGTCAAATATTCTCTCGATCCTGATTTTGTTTCAGATCGCATTTGGCTCAGCGACGCTTTTGATGCTCGCGCCGATCGTTATGCAACTCGGGCATCTGTTGATCGCCGACTTGATCTGGATCAGCTATGTGCTGTTTGCCGCTGGGTTCTTATCGGCTGCTCCAAGCCTTGCCGCGCGCGACGAGATCGTCGAGTGATCGCTGCATCTCGACGACTTTTGTTTCCAGCTCGCTTTCATCGGCGTCTGGATTTACAGAAAATGGTTCGGCAATGATCAAAAGTGCTTTTGTAAAGGGCTTGGGTATTTGCAGTTTGTCCCATGTGTTGAGCGTCCAATAGTTTTGCGGTTCGATAATAAAAGGAAGGATGGGATTATCGGTGAGTTTTGCGAGATAGACGGGGCCGGGCTTGGCTTCGTATCGTGGCCCTCGCGGGCCGTCGACCGTGAATGCTATTTCGAGTCCGAGCTGCATAGCATTTCGCATTTCGACCAGAGCTTTTGCACCGCCGCGTGATGACGAGCCTCGAATAGCGCCGAACCCAAAACGTTGGATAAAGCGAGCAATGTATTCGCCATCGCGGCTTTTGGAAGTAATTACAAGGATGCCGCGATCACGAAAATAAACGGTCGATAGAAAAATGCGGTCATGCCAAAAAGGCCAGACAGGCAGTTTGCCGCTGGCTATGACTGATTCGTAATTATGCCAGCCTTCGACCTCGAAGCGTATTGTCATGCCGATCAGGCTCATCACAAGGTAACAAAGCCAATCTATGAGCCGGATCGTTATACGTTCCTTGAATGAATAATCCGAGAGGTCGGCAAACTTATAGAATTTGTCCCTTTGTTCGGGCATGGTTAGAAATTAACTACCAAGTTGGGGTATTATTTGCAACAACGGCAACCGGCAAATCGTATTTCGAGTTAAGCTATCTCCTCGGTCTATGCAGCGACGAATTCTCATCATTGACGATCACGACGACCTAGCCACGGCGCTCGAAGAAGTATTTTCGCACATTGGACATAAAGTCACGGTTCTCGAAGAGCGAGCCGAAGCATTGGCGATAGATAATATTAAATCATTTGATCTCGTAATAACCGATCTCGATGTAGACGGCTCGCTTTGTGAACCCGGCTCTAAACTCAACGGAGCCATATGTCCGAAGGAAATATCGCCGCCCCGATTGGGCGAGCGTATCAAGGCATTCAAGCTGAGCGCAGCCAATTTCCGACGCGATAATTTTGAGGAAAATGAGTTAAAAGACCTGATCGCGACGGTGCTCGATTACAAGATCAGATTCGTTGACAAAGAGGATGTTGTTCAGGGTCTGCGCGAGAGTATTGAGTTTGAACTGCCCAGTACGATCTCGCTGATGCATATAGTTCTCGAATACCTGATGAAACGTGTCGAAAAGCTTGGTGTCTGCAAACCCGAACAATCGAACTTGTTCGTCGCCCTTGACGAGGCATTTGTAAATGCCGTCAAGCATGGCAATAAGTTCGACTCAGAAAAGTTGATCCGCGTCGCCATGGAGGTGTCGCGCGACGAGGCGCGATTTACCATCGAAGATCAAGGTGACGGTTTTGATGTTAACAATATTCCCGACCCGCTCGATCCTGAAAACCTGTTCAAAGCCTCAGGCCGCGGAGTGCTCTTTATCTACAACATTATGGATGAGGTCAAATATAACGAACGGGGAAATCGACTGACTATGGTTAAAAAAGCGCCTGTGGACGAGAAGCAAGCTTAATTCAGATGAAAGTATCCATTGCCCAAATAAACACCACCAACGGCGACCTCAAGGGCAACACTCAAAAAATAATTCAGGCCATTGAAAAAGCTCGCGGCGACGGCTCTGATCTGGTCGTATTTCCCGAGGTTTCTACTCACGGCTACACATCGCAGGATTGGTTTCAGGACGCGGACATAATTGAGCACGCGCTCGACCCTCTGCGGGAGATAGTTCCGGCAACGCTCGGCATAGCGGCGATCGTCGGTACCGTCAGACCGAATGAAGACACCGATGGACGGCGGTTGTTCAACTGTGCGGCGGTGATCCACGACGGTGAACTGCTAGGTTTTGCAGACAAGACGCTTCTGCCCGAATACGATGTTTTCGACGATCCGAGATACTTTGAGCCGGGCGACGAGCGACGGATATTTAATATCAACGGAACCAAACTCGGCGTCGTTGTCTGCGAAGATTTTTGGAACGACAAGACGTTCTGGCGCGAGCGGCTTTATGAGCACGACCCGACAGACGAGGTTGTCGAAATGGGTGCCGATCTCATTGTGTCGATCAATGCCTCGCCATACAACAAGGGAAAGATAAAGCTCCGCTGCGACATGGTCGCCCACCGGGCCAAACTTCAAAAAAAGCCAATCGTTTTTGTAAATCTGGTCGGCGGCAACGACGGCATTATCTTTGACGGGGCGAGCCTGATCGCTGATGAGGAAGGCGACATCATCCTGCAGGCATCGGCTTTCGAGGAGTTTGTCGAGACCGTCGAACTTGATGTCCGAAAGCCCGACGCCCGCGGCATCACCGGAAACGAGATCGAGTCAATTCGCCAGGCGCTTGTGTTGGGCATTCGCGATTATGCGCAGAAGAGTGGTTTTACAAAATGCGTGCTCGGCCTTTCGGGCGGGATCGATTCGGCGTTGGTTGCGGCTCTGGCGGCTGAGGCGATCGGAGCCGAAAATCTCCTTTGCGTAATGATGCCTTCTCCCTTCTCATCCGAGGGCAGTATAGATGACAGCGAAGAATTAGTCCGAAACCTTGGCTGCGAAAGCCGCATCGAACCGATATCGGATACATTCGATGTTCTTCTCAAACAGATGGAACTACATAAGCCAACCAAGGGTGGCGAAAGCCTCGCAGCAGAGAATATGCAGTCGCGGCTTCGCGGCGTGATACTAATGGCGATCTCGAATGCTGAGGGCCGTTTGTTGCTTTCTACCGGTAACAAGAGCGAACTCGCCGTTGGCTACTGTACACTTTATGGCGATACAAACGGCGGCCTTGCCGTGCTTGGTGACGTGCTAAAAACTGAGGTCTGGCAGATCGCCCGACATATCAATGAAAAGGCAGGACGCGAGATCATTCCTATGAAGATCATCGACAAAAAGCCGTCTGCCGAGCTTGCCCCGAACCAATTCGATCAGGACAGCCTGCCCCCTTACGAGGCAATGGACCCGGTGCTGAAAATGTATTTTGAGCAAAAGGCCTCGCCGATCGAGATAATTGACGCCGGCAACGACGCCGAGCTTGTTTACGGCATCCTGAACAAAGTTGAGCATCCGGCCAACGAATTCAAACGCCGGCAACTGCCGCCGACGTTAATTATCTCTAAGAATGCAATCGGCGTAGGACGCAGACGTCCGATCACGCATAAATATAAACGAACTCCAAAAGTTTAGTTTCTCTGCAAGAATCTTCTCGCACTTCGTTCAATATTTCAACAGCATTCGCTGAGTCTTTATTGAACGGAGTTTATTATGTCTAAATTTGACAGCCCTTTGAATAACATCAGGATCGCGAGCCCTTGTCAGGCGGATTGGAACGAGATGTATGGCGACAACCGCAGGCGGTTCTGTGGCGATTGCAAGCTCAACGTTTATAACCTGTCGGGCATGACTCGTGACGAGGCTGAAAGTTTGATAATCAAAGGAGAAGGCCGTCTTTGTGTCCGGTTTTACAGGCGTGCTGACGGAACTGTCATTACGCAGGATTGCCCGGTCGGATGGGCAAAGGTGAAGCAACGAACGCGTATTGTTGTGGCTGCGGTTGCCTCACTGCTGATGGCACTTTTCACCGGCGTGCTATTCGTGTCGCTGTTTTCAAAAAATAAAACGGTCATGGGCGAGATCGCTATTCCATTTGCCACGCCAACGCCTGACCGACATATCATGGGCGGTATTTATCCGCCACCAAATAATGCAAATGTTCTTCAGGGGGCTCCGACGAAGTTTGAAGTTGGAAGATTGAAAGTGATTTCAAACGAACGAGGCAACTAAACGAAACTAATTCTTAACGTAATATCCTTGCCGTGACCGCACTCGCAGGCCGCTGCGATTTTCCAACCCGACGTCAAGCTTTACGAACTTGTTCAAAGGGAAATCGGATTCCGAATAATATTGGATGAGGTATTGCGATCGAAGCTCGTTGGCAAGCTGGAGAAAGATGCGGTCGAGCAGCTCTGTATTAAGTCGCATATTGATCGGATTTTGGTATCCGTCCTTTGTGTCAGTTGCCTGAAACTTTGGCAAAAATGCAGTGCCGCCGGTCTCGTCCGCAAATTTTTGCATATTTTCCTGTCCAAAAACGCTCATTTTATTTAACTGAAACGAACTTCCGGCGGGGTTGATCGAATAAAATACCGTGTCAGCGTTCTGCAGGGCTTTTGAAACTCGAATTCGTTCCCGGATGCTCGCATCGTTTCGAGCACTGACCGTCAATTGGTACAGCGTCTTGTTATCCATAGTGTTGATCTTTTCACCAACCTTTCGGTAGCCCTCCTGAATGGCTCTTGCGATGCCCTCGCTGTTCGTGTCTTCACCGTCCGAAATGACAACGATGACCCGGCGAGTGCCATCAGTGGCATTTTTACGAAGATAGTCGGCGGCGCTGCCGATCGCGTCATAAAATGCAGTAAATTCCTTCGTTGGAACTATCGAACGAACTGCGGCGACTGATCTTTCCGACGTATCACGGGGTGAGACAAGTGTTGATTTTGCTCCAATCGTAAACACAGCGGCCCGATCAATTGGACGCATTACATCTCGAAGAAATTTTGCCGCCGTTTCCTGCTGGAATTTGAACATCGTGTCGGTGCTGGCCGAAATATCGAAGAGCAGTGCGATCTCAAGCGGGACAGTATCCGCATTACCGACGTTTTCGATAACTTGCTGGCGCCCTTCCTCCAAAACGCGAAAATCCTTTGCTGTCAGGCCCGTGACAGCCTGGCCGTTAGCATCTGTTACGGAAACCGGCACCACAACGAGTCTCGATGAGACTCTAATGACTTCGTCGTCAACTTTTGGTTTCGGTGTTGGGGTTTGAGAGATCGCAGAAGTTGCTGTAAACAAGAAAGCGGCGGTGATAATGGCAAAATATTTAAGGGTGTAATTTAACATAACAATAACAGCCTTGTTGCGAGTGATAAATCAGAAAAGGGCATTCGAGCCGAAATATAGTCTCGGCCCGAAATACCCTTTTGAAAGAAAAACTACTGGCCGTTGTTGTCAATCGTCTGCGATTTGACTTCAACGTTTTGGTTAATTCCGCGGCTTACAAGCAATTTGATTTCGACGCGGCGATTCTGCTCACGTCCTTCGCGTGTCGAATTATCGGCAACAGCCTGAAGCTCGCCAAATCCATACGACGGAGTAAATCTGCGAAGCGAAATATTGTGATTATCGATCAAATATTCGCGGACAGCTCTTTCCCGGCGCTCGCTGAGAGCTTTATTCGCCTTAGTGCCTCCGTCCGCCGAAGCAAATCCTGTGACCTCGATCATGAAACCTTTCAGGCCTGCCGCAGTGGTTGCGACCTCGTCAAGTTGGGTCTTCGCCTCGGGTGAAAGCACGGCGCTGCCAACCTTGAAGTTAACTGTGGCCGTTGTTTGAACAACATAGTCATCCAGATCGGTGATGCGTTTGTTCGTCGCATTTACACCTGCAACTGCGGCATCTGCCGTATCCTGAGCGGCTTTTGCACCGCCTTTAGCGGCATTTGAGATCGCCATCAATTCGTCGATTTGGCCGGAGAGCCGCTGAGCATTTTGCTCCTGGGCCGAAAGCCTTTCTTCTGCCGGTGCGACTCGTGCGTTAATGGCCGTTGCAGTCTCCATGCTGCGTTTTTCAAAACGGATCTTGTTAGCTGATACCGCTCCGGTGCTGTCGCCAACGCCCTCGACCGTCAGGTTTAGGCCGCGAACGAGCGAAGTGACGGGATATTTATCGCCGCCTCCAAAAAATCCGCCATTTGTCTTGATGCTTGCATTCGGCGCAATTACGACTTTGGTATCGACGCCAACTGTATCGCGGACAACGAACGTGCTGTCGTCATCCTGTGCAACTACAACGCCTTTAATTTTATATTTCTGTCCAGCAACCGCACTTCGAAGCTGCGTGTCCTGTGCAATGACGCCGACGGCGCCTATTATGAGAGCCAATACTAAAACTGAGATTTTTTTAAACATTTCCTTCCTCCTAAAAAATAAAAAAATACATATCTCTACGGACTACGAATTTTATGACGTTAAAGCGAAACGGCGAGTTGCCGTTAAAATGAACGTCAAATTTTAATATGCAAAAACATTGTCCGAAATAAGATTTGCCGCAGAACGAAACAAGGGGTCCGTGGAATTCAAACGATGAAGCGAAGCCGAACAGGCCTAATGCGGATAATTATATACCAATTCGGAGCTAATGCAAACAATAATTTTTAACAATGTTGCTGTTAAACGCTAAAAGGGGCATTCTCCAGATATCCTTTCAGGTAAGCTAAAAACTTCTCAGCGTCAGCACCATCCACAATGCGGTGATCATAAGTCAGTGCAAAATAAGCCATTTGCCTGATGGCGATATAATCGTCGCCATCGGGCGAAGTCAACACTTTTGCCCTTTTTTCGATCGTTCCGACGCAGAGAATGGCAACCTGAGGCTGATTTATGATCGGCGTGCCAAAAAGCCCGCCAAAAACGCCGGGATTGGTGATGGTAAACGTGCCGCCCTGAACTTCGTCAGGCTTCAGCCGCTTTGTTCGTGCTCGATCTGCAAGATCGTTTGCAGCAACAGCCAATTGAGAGAGCGAAAGCGTATCGGCATTCTTTATGACAGGCACGATCAGGCCCCAGTCCAGTGCGACTGCCATGCCGAGATTTATATCGCCTTTATAAATGATCTGATCGCCATCAACCTGCGAATTAACAATACGAAACTCGCGTATCGCCGCCGTTACAGCCTGAAAGATGAACGGCATGAACGTCAGTTTCGTGCCAAAACGAGCCTGAAAATCGGTCTGATGCGCCGCTCGGAACTTTGCGACGTTCGTCATGTCGATCTCATAAACGCTCGTGACGTGTGCCGATGTTTGCTTAGAAGACGTCATGTGCTCGGCGATCTTCTTTCGCATCACCGACATTTTCTCGACGCGGTCTTCCATGGTCGCGACCGATTGAGGCACCGTGTATTCGACCTTCGGCTTAGAAACTGCCGGAGAAGCGGCGCCTTTGACCAGCAGATCTTGCGGACGCAGGGCGGCTCCAGTCTCGATAAACGACATAATGTCGTGTTTTGTAACACGACCGCTGATGCCGCTGCCGGGAATGCGTGTAATGTCGATACCGTGCTCTTTTGCAATATTGCGCACAAGCGGGCTCGATTTTGTCCGGCGCAGATCATCGATAGTAGCATTGCCGTTATGCCCGCCATTTGTGGCTGCTGCCGCAACTGCCCGAGCCGGCGGTTCAGGTTTTGGAGCCTCGACAGTTTTTGGAGTTTCTGCAACAGGGCTTTGGACGGGCGATGCCCCTTCTGCACCAACTAACGCGAGGACCGAACCAACCTCGACCGTTTCGCCTTCCTGAACTTTTATCGTTAGTAATGTCCCTGCTGCCGGTGACGGAACTTCGGCATCGACTTTGTCGGTCGAAATTTCAAGCAACGCTTCGTCCTTCTCGATCCGGTCGCCGACCTTCTTCAGCCATTTTGAGACGGTTCCCTCGGTGATCGACTCGCCCATTTGGGGCATAACGACCTCAACGGAGGAACCAGAAGCAGTCGCAGCAGCAGGTTTTGGTGTTTGGGCAACGGGAGAAGTCTCGGGTTTGGCTTGCACGGCAATTGGCTTAGCGTCTTCGACGGCTGCCGCCGACGGTGCTCCTGCTACTGGAGCTTCGCCCTCAGCCCCAATGACGGCCACTACTGTTCCTACTTCGACCGTTTCGCCTTCCTGCGTGTTTATTGCGAGCAAAACACCGGCGCCGGGACTTGGAACCTCGGCATCGACCTTATCGGTCGAGATCTCGAGTATTGCCTCGTCCTTTTCGACGCGCTCGCCGACTTTTTTCAGCCATTTGGAAACGGTTCCTTCGGTTATCGATTCGCCCATTTGTGGCATTACGACTTCAACGCTCATAGTCTCTCCGCAAACTTCAACCAATAGGATACATAAATTCTGTAAATATGAGAATTCGGGTCGCAAAACGGCTCAATTTTGTGCTCAAAATTTAGGATCTGTAATAATTTGTAATACTTTTTGTTACAGATTGTTACAGGCCTCAAACGACGAATTGAGCTAACTGCCATAATCATTAGATTTAACAGAGATTCGATGTCCCGCGTGTCCCATCTGTCCCACGTGTCCCGGTGTCCCAACTGTCCCAAACGTTTTTGCAATACTAAGGCGACGTGACCCATGTTGCAAGAATAGCACGGAATTGCATATATCTCAAGCCTTTTTCATTCAAAGGAATGGACGACAATTCAGCCGCCGATAAGGCGGGCTATAAAGAATGCGGCGGCGGCGGCGATACTGCCGATGAGGCATGTCTGGACGGCGCTCTTGAGAGGTTTTGAGCCTGTGAAATGGCCTTTGACATAGCCGAAGATGAACAATGCGATAACAGTTATCACGACCGACCATTTTAGAGCATCGTGAGCCTCGGCCATTAGGATATATGGCATCAGCGGTATCATGCCTCCGAGAATGTAGGCTCCGCCGATGGTCGCACCGCTTTGCAAAGCTCGTTTGGGGTTTGGTTTTTCGAGGCCTAGCTCGAAACGCATCATAAAATCGGCGAAATCCTTTGGGCGCTTTGCCAGTGACTCGACTATCGGCGTACTTTCCTCGCGGGTGAGTCCGTAGGTTTCTAATATTTCCAAAACCTCGTCCTTTTCGTGTTCGAGCAGTTTCTCGATCTCGTAGATCTCGCGTTTGTATTCGCTGTCGTAATGCTCAGCGTCGGATCTGCCGGCGAGATAGCCGCCAAGCCCCATAGCTATCGAACCAGCGACGATCTCAGCCAAACCTGCGGTTACGATAATTCCGGTCGAAAGGACAGCCCCGGACAAGCCAGCCGCCAAAGCAAACGGAACCGTCAGGCCGTCTGCCATCCCGATCACCGTATCGCGGACAATGGCGCCTGACGTGAAATGCTTTTCGATGTGCGGTGTTTGCGGCA